>CALEYY010000166.1 GCA_937928295.1 uncultured Moraxellaceae bacterium | reverse complement strand
AGCGAAGCATGAAGGCGAGTCGACGATCACAGAGAGATCAGAGACAGGAGGCAAGAGCTCTGAGTTCAGAGGATCACTCCACGCGCGCGCGCGCCGTACACGGTCCATCTCCAGTACTTGACCTTGAACGGACGGATCGAACCGCCGAACATGGCTACAAGTCTTTCAAGGGGCTCGCGCTGGTGCTGAGTCGCCGAACACTTCGAGGAACGTTTTCCAGTCGGCCGCGAAGGCGGGGTTGATATCCTTGTAGAGTTCGCGGGTCGGGTCGTAGGAAACATTGAGCAGCGTGGTCTGCGCCCAGACTGGCGCGGCGATCAACGAGAGGCCGGCGAGCCAGCCGGCGCGGGGGAATGAACGGGAAAACATGAGGCGCTCCTAAAGCTGCAATGAATGGATTGCAGTCTAGGAGGCCTCACTAATTCCTAAAAATAACAAATAGTTCGATGCTTATTCCATTTTGTGAAATAAGCATCGCGTTGCTCAGCGACGCCCCTGCTTCAGGCGCGCAACGGTCGACACCAGCAGATCCACCTCATCGAAGGTGTTATAGAGCGCCAGCGACGGCCGCACCGTGGCCTCCAGGCCGAAGCGACGCAGAATCGGCTGAGCGCAGTGATGGCCCGTGCGCACCGCCACGCCGACCTGATTCAGCGCCTTGCCGACCTCCTCCGTGGTGAAGCCATCGAGCACGAACGACATGACGCTGGCCTTGTGGTCGGCGGTGCCGATCAGGCGCAGACCGGGAATGTCGGCGAGCTTCTGCATGCCGTAGGTGAGCAGCGAATGCTCGTAGGCCGCGATGTTCTCGATGCCGAGCTTCTCCACATACGCCAGTGCCGCGCCCAGACCGACAGCATCGGCGATGTTGCCGGTGCCGGCCTCGAAGCGTCCCGGTGCCGCGTGGTACTCCGTCTTCTCGAAGGTCACATCCTTGATCATGTTGCCGCCGCCCTGCCACGGGCCAGTGCTGTTGAGCAGCTCCTCCTTGCCGTAGAGCACGCCAATGCCGGTCGGGCCGAAGATCTTGTGGCCGGAAAACACGAACCAATCGCAGTCCAGTGCCTGCACATCGGCACGCAGATGCGACACCGACTGCGCGCCATCGACCAGCACGCGGGCGCCGACGGCATGCGCCAGCTTCACCATCTCGCCGGCTGGCGTGACGGTGCCGAGCGCGTTCGACACCTGCGTCAGCGACACCAGCTTGGTGCGGCCGTTGAGCAGCTTGGCGTACTCGTCGAGGATGACCTGACCGCTGTCGTCCACCGGTGCCACGCGCAGCTTCGCGCCCGTTTCGGCCACCAGCTGCTGCCAGGGCACGATGTTGGCGTGATGCTCCAGGTGCGTGATCACGATTTCGTCGTCTTTGCCGATGTTCTCGCGACCCCAGCTCTTCGCCACCAGATTGATGGCCTCGGTGGTGCCGCGCACGAACACCAACTCGTTCACCGACCGGGCGTTGAGAAAGCGTCGCGAAATCTCGCGCGCGCCCTCGTAAGCATCGGTGGCGCGCGCCGCCAGCTCATGCGCGGCACGGTGGATGTTGGAGTTTTCGTGGGCGTAGAAATAGGCGATGCGATCAATCACCGACTGCGGCTTCTGCGTGGTCGCGGCGTTATCCAGCCAGACCAGCGGACGACCATTGACCTGCTCGCGCAGGATCGGGAAGTCGCGGCGCACAGCATGAATGTCGAGCGCGGCAACCGGTGCTGTCAGCGCCGGCACACCGCCCAGCAGCGACACCCCGTCGAGGAAGTAGAAGGGTGCCGAGGAATGTACCGGCAGCGATGACACTGACGGGATCGATGCGAATGCCTCCAGACCGGGAAGGTCCGGCATCAGTGCTGCCACACCGCCCTGCTGGTTCACGAAATCCGTCGCCGCCGAGAGTGCCGTACCCAGCTTCGGATGCTCGCCCGGCAAGGCCGCAAACAGATCGTTGGCGAGCCGGATCAGCGCCGCCGTGTCGGCAAAGTCGAACGAGTCTGTACTGAACTGACTGTTACTTGTACTCATGGTAGTTGTCCACCGAGACATTCTCGAGCACAGCGATCGCGTCTTCGGTGAGTACAGCTACCGAGCAGTACAGCGACACCAGATACGATGCGATGGCCTTGTGATTGATACCCATGAAGCGCACCGACAAGCCCTTGGTCTGCTCGCCCGGCAAGCCCGGCTGGTAAAGACCGACCACGCCCTGACGGCTTTCACCGGTGCGGATCAGCAGAATATTGGTCTTGTTTTTCTCGATCTTGAGCTTGTCGCTGGGGATCAGCGGAATGCCGCGCCAAGTCAGAAACTGCGAGCCGAACAGGGACACCGTGGGTGGCGGTACACCCCGGCGCGTACACTCGCGACCGAAGGCGGCAATGGCTTTCGGGTGAGCCAGGAAGAACGCTGGCTCCTTCCAGACACGCGAAATCAGCTCGTCAAAATCATCCGGCGTAGGCGCACCGGTGCGCGACTTCACGCGCTGGCTCGCGGCGATGTTGTTGAGCAGGCCGTATTCCTTATGGTTGATCAGCTCGCTTTCCTGACGCTCCTTAATGATCTCGATGGTCAGTCGCAGCTGCTCGTTAATCTGATTGTGCGGACTGCTGTACAGGTCAGACACGCGAGTGTGCACATCAAGCACAGTGTTGACGGCGCTGAGGCGATACTCGCGGCCCCACTCCTCGTAATCCACAAAGGTTTGCGGCCGCACACGCTCGTCCAGCCCGGAACAGTCCACGGCCACACTGGTGTCGTCTTTCACGCGGTTGACGCGATAGATACCCGCCTCCACCGGCACCCACTGCAGCAAGTGCACGAGCCAGCGCGGCGTGATGGTGCCCATCATGGGCACAGTCTTGGTGGCATTCGCCAGCGTACGGGCGGCGACATCACCGAGCGCGGTGAAATGTTCTACAGGTTCTTTAGCTTGTGCCATGTCGGCTTGCTCCAGAGTTCAGGCGGGGAATACCGCGATTAGTGCGACAGCGAGCGCGCCGGTTCGCTGACCGGCGCTACTTGCACATCGTTGAGGTGTAAGGCTTGCGACACATTGCTGCCGGCCGGCACGCTGCGCGTGAGCCAGACATTGCCGCCAATGGTGGAGCCGCGACCGATGCTGACGCGGCCGAGAATGGTCGCGCCGGCATAAATCACCACGTCGTCTTCCACGATGGGATGACGCAGATGACCCTTCACCAGCTGCCCTTCTTCGTCCACCGGAAAGCGCTTGGCACCAAGCGTGACGGCCTGATACAGGCGCACGCGTTTGCCGAGGATGGCGGTTTCATTAGCGGTTTTGTCATGTTGATACCCTCTGTGCGGGCTCTTGCCCTCTTTGTGTTCGGTCTCGGTTCCCTCTCCGCGGCGTCGGTGCCAGCCGAGCTCGACCTCGCAGGTGTCCGAGCAGCCGTCGCCCGCGGTGGTGTTGCCGTCGTCACAGGCTTCTTCGCGGTCTTGCTTGCTGTCGCCGCACTGGGCCTGTGGCGCGCTCGGGACGCCGCCGTCGGCGGCAACGGCAGTGACTGTGGGCTGCGTGGACGAAGGCAGTGCGGGCGCAGCGGCGTGCTGTTCCGGTGTTCGCCCTCGGCGAAGGCGATCCGGCGCCGGCTCCTAGGCCTGCGGTGCCGCGTCGGCGTCGTGAGCCGCCTTGGGGGTGCGCTTCCGCGCAGGCTTCTTGGGCGCCGGCTCGGGCTCGGCGG
>CALEYY010000165.1 GCA_937928295.1 uncultured Moraxellaceae bacterium | reverse complement strand
GCGGTTGTGCCTGACCGCTGCCCACCACGCATACGGCCTCCAGGAAGGCGTGACGGCCCAAAAGCTGCTCGATGGGAACTGGTGCGACATACTTGCCCTTGCTGGTCTTGAACAGATCCTTGACGCGCCCGGTAATCTTGAGACGACCCTTTTCGTCAATCTCGCCCCGGTCGCCGGTCTTGAAATAGCCATCAGCCGTCATTTCCTCAGCCGTTTTCTCGGGCTGCTTGAAATACCCCTGCATCTGCGCCGAGCTTTTGACCTCCAGCTCGCCGTTTGCAGCGATACGCGCCTGCACGCCAAGCACCGTGCTGCCCACATAACCAATGCGAACCTGACCCGGGCGACTGAAGTGCGAGGCCGCAAAGTTTTCGGACATCCCGTAGCCATCCAGCATTTCCAGGCCCAGCTGGCGGAACCAGACGATGATGTTCGGTGGCAGCGGTGCAGAACCCGTCACCGTCACGCGGGCATCCTGCAAGCCGAGCTGAGTCAGGATCTTCTTTCGGATCACCCGTGAAAGCAGCGGGATTTTCAGCAGGCGAGCCAGCTTCTTTTCCGGCATCTTGGCGCTAACGCCTTGGTAGAACTTGGTCCACAGGCGAGGCACGGAGAAAAACACCGTGGGCCGGGCCCGACGCAGATCCACCGCAAAGGTCTCCAGCGAATTGCTGAAAAAGACCGGAAAACCGCAATTGAAGGAATTGATTTCGACGATCGCGCGCTCGGCAGCATGAGCCAGCGGCAGATAAGACAACATGCGATCGGCAGGTCCCATGCCAAAGCTATCGTGCATGGCGGCACAGGCAGCAGCCATGGAACCATGGCTGTGCATCACTCCTTTGGGCATGCCCGTACTGCCCGAGGTGTAGATGATCGTCGCCAAAGCATCCGCTGCTGGAATACTCACCTGCTGCAGTGGCTGAGTGACCTTGATGATCTCGTCCCAGCGTGGCGAATCGCTGGCCGGCGCCATGGGCAGCGAGATTTTTGGCAAGCTGTCTGGAATAGCAAAGCGCATGCTGTTCCAGCCATCACTGATGCCATCCATTTTGCCGATGAACAGAAGGCGAGCCTCGCTATGCTCCAGAACATATTGCGTGGTTTCAGCATTCAGCGTTGTATACAGCGGCACGCTCACAAACCCAGCCATCCAGATAGCAAGATCCGCCATGATCCAGTGCGCGCTATTCTTGCCCAGCAACGCAATCTGGCTGCCTGCGGGCAGGCCCAGCGTTAACAGGTGAGATGCCATGCGGCGAGCCTGGTCGCCCACTTCGGCCCAGGTATATTCGACCACACTGCCATCCGGAAATGGCTGTGTGCAATAGACCGTGCCGGCCTGCGCTACTTCCCAGTGCAGGAAACGCTCCAGTGGAATCGCGGACTTACTGGTGTTTTTCATATGCCATTTCCTTAGTGCTGATTAGCGGCCGCATGGCATCGACAATGACGAAATGCGTCATACAAGCCATAGTCCATGACCTGTAAGTCACGATATTCAAACATGCTACACGGACAAGTAACATTGACGAAGTTGCGACCAAGATGGACTATATTGCGCAATATCTGCTAATCGCACATCAGGGCAGCCTCAATCCGTCATGACAATAGACAGCGAGTTTTCGACCTCCAACTGGCCTCTGCCCGCACAAGGCACTCGATTCCTGATCCCACAGTTTCTGCAAGATATGCTCGGCAAGCATCCGCTTAGTGAAGACTGCTACCCCTTGGCCTTTGGCTACTACCCCGAGGCCAAAGGTCATCAGATGAGGCGTCAACAGCCGCCCAACTACTTGCTGATCTACTGCGTCAAAGGTCGTGGCAAGCTCGAAACAGCGTCTGAGCAGTGGGCAATTGCCACGGGCGATCTCATCGTTCTACCTGCGGCAACGGCGCATGTGTATCGTGCAGATGCCGACGAACCCTGGTCTATCTATTGGGTACATTTCGACGGCAAACTGGCTCAGACCTATGCGGAGGTCCTTGGCATGTCACAACCCATCATCCATATCGGCAATCAGCCGAGCGTAGCGGCAGAGTTCGAAGCCCTGCTTTCGCTGCGCCACTCCACCTACACGCTAACGCCTTTCCTGCACGGCGCCAGCCTGCTCAAAACACTGCTCACGGGTTTGGCCGACCGTATTTCACGGGCACGGCAAGGGGGTGGCGGCATGAATATCAATGAGCTTGTGGGGTTGATGCAACGACAACTCAGCCGTGAACTGGATCTAGAGGATCTGGCGCAAGTCGCGCATTTGTCAAAATTCCACTTTATCCGACGCTTCCGGCAACTGACGGGAAATACGCCCATCCAGTACTTCATTCACCTGAAAATGCAGCACGCCTGCAGGCTGCTCGATGGGTCTGAAGACCCGATCAAGCGCATTGCCGCAGAAGTGGGCTATGAAGACCCTTATTATTTCTCGCGGATTTTCAAGCGAGTGATCGGGGTGTCGCCGCAGCATTACCGGGGTAGTCGGTTGGCTTGAGCCTGCTGAGTGATGGCTTACGCCACCACCCCTTTGCTCTTCAGCTGCGCAATCTCACCAGCCGCCATCCCCGCCTTCGCCAGCACTTCATCCGTGTGCTGCCCCAAGATCACGCCAGCATATTGATAGCTGGGCGGCGTGGCCGAGAACTTAAATGGCGACGCCAACTGCCGCTGACGACCGCCATCGAGCTGAGGCACATCTACCAGCATGCCGCGCGCCTGCATTTGCGGATGCTCGCAGGCTTCGCTGAAGCTCAGCACTGGCTCTGTGCACGAATCCATCGCGGCAAACACGGCCGACCACTCCGCATAAGTCTTAGACTTCAGCGCCTGACGAATCTCCTGCTTCAGCGCTGCAACTCGCTCCGGCAGCATCACCAGCCCTTCCGGTGCCAGCTCCGGTCGACCAATCGCAGCACAGAACTGCATAAAGAACTGCGGCTCCAGCCCGCCCACAGACATATAGCGCCCATCCGCCGTCTCGTAGCAGTCGTAGAAAGTGCCGCCATTGAGCTGCGTGGTTTCCAGCGTCGGCTGGTCACCAGCCATGAGCGCGCCCGGCGCGGTCAGCGCGTGCAGGCTGAACGCAGCATCCGTCATGGAGATGTCGATGTGCTGGCCCTCACCCGTGGCCTGGCGATGAATCACCGCTGCCAGCAAGCCGATCACAGCATGGCAGGAGCCACCCGCAATATCGGCGACCTGAACGGCCATCGGTGCCGGGCCGGACGCCTTACGGCCGTTGTAGCCAATCACGCCGGCAATGGCGAGATAGTTCATGTCATGCCCGGCTCTGTCCTTGTACGGGCCGGTCTGGCCGTAACCCGTGATCGAGCAGTAAATCACTTTCGGGTTGACGGCCTTGAGCGCTTCATAGCCCGCGCCCAGTCTGTCCATCACACCCGGCCGGAATTGCTCGATAACAATGTCGTATTCCGCGACCAGCTGCTTGACGATGGCGAGCCCTTCCGGCTGCTTCAGGTCAATGGCAATGGAGCGCTTGGAGCGATTCAGGTAGCCGTGCGCGGCCGAGGTGCCGTCGGTGGCATACGGCGGCATCAGGCGAACCATGTCCGGGCGGGATGGCGCTTCCACGCGCAGCACATCGGCGCCAAGATCGGCCAGCATGAGACTGGCAAACGGGCCGGGCAGCAAACCCGAGAAATCGAGAACTTTCAAACCCTGTAGCGGACCGGACATAACAACTCCAAAAGTGCGTGACTGATGGGTCGCGAGATTAGCGACTTCTCGCCGTCAGCGCCAATGACCTAATGGCTCAAAGCACCTGACGGCAAGTGCCACAATTCATCTGAAGCAAGGTAGTGAGGATTGCGAGCCGCGTGTCGGGCCACCATACTCTTTGCAGGAAACTACTTTGAAGGATGTTTGCGGATGCTGGCTTTTCTCCCTGCGCCCCTGCTGGGCCTCATCATGAGTACGCTGCTGGTGGCCTGCATCGTGTTCTCCGCCATCCTGATTCTGCTGGCCAGCCCGCTGAAGTTGCTGGCGCGATTTATCCCCGCCCTCGCCCCGTGGACGCGCGCCATCCTCTCTGGCTGCCAGGAAAACTGGACATCCATGAATGCGGCGCTGTTTCGCCTGCTGCCACCGATTCACTGGGATGTGCGTGGCCAGGCCGACCTGCGTCTGGACACTTGGTATTTCGTGATCGCCAACCACCAGACCTGGGTGGATATTCTGGCGTCGTTTCACATTCTTAATCGCCGCATTCCGCCGCTGAAATACTTTCTGAAACAGGAACTACTTTATGTACCGATCGTGGGCATAGCCGTGTATGCGCTGGATTATCCGTTCATGAAGCGCTACAGCCGCGAGTATCTGGCCAAGCGCCCTCACCTGCGCGGCAAAGATCTGGAGACTACGCGCAAGGCTTGCGAGAAATATCAGCACTATCCGGTCAGCGTGCTGAACTTCCTGGAAGGCACGCGTATCACGCCCGATAAGCATGAGCAGACCCGGTCGCCGTATCAGCATCTGCTGAAGCCGAAATCCGCCGGCGCGGCGTTTGTGCTGAATGCTTTGGGCTCGAAAATGGAATGTCTGCTCGACCTGACCATTGCCTATCCGCAGGGTGTGCCGAGCTTCTGGGATTTGTGCTGCGGCCGCATACGCCACATCGTGATTGATATTCAGGTGCGTCCGATTCCGGCCGAGTTCTGCCAGGGCCACTACGAGGATGATGCGAAATTTCGCGACAGCTTCCAGTTATGGATTGGCAGCCTGTGGCAAGACAAGGACAATAAGCTCAACGAGTTGCTCAATTCATAAAGGTATCGCTATGGCCCTGTCACAACCCGCTCACTTTGGCGAAGAATGGAACGATGCGCGTATTGCGTCTTATTTGGAGCGCCTGCCGCCCGCCGGTGAAAACGCCGACTTCCATGTGCTGATGACCGCCTACAAGCATATGCGCGCCTACGATTTCCAGCGCCTGCTGCAAGTCTTCACCGCCGCCGATCGCGATGTTCATGCCAAAAATCTTGAGGGTCGCAGCCTGCTCGACATCCTCCGCGAACACCCACAGTCTGACGAGTTCGTGCAACTGCTGAGCGGCACCGCGTGAAACTCCCGGCCCGGCAACTTCTGCTGGACGGCCTACCGCAGTTCGGTTTCTTTGCCGACAGCCTGACCGATGCCGACGGCCGCGATGATTGCTCCTGCGATGCCTTCGGCCAGCCCCGCTCGGCGCTGGCCAAAGCGATGCAATACAAGCAGTTCCAGTATTTCGGCGGCATGAGCGAGCGCTTCATCTTCGGCTGTGCGCTGGTTGATCTGGGCTACTGCAATACGGTTTTTGCCTATCTGTTCGATACCGCGAGCGGCGAGCTGTTCAGCCGCAGCGTGAAACGACCGGGCCATCTCGGCATGTCGCTGTCATCCAGCCCGCTGTCCGGGGTCAGCCGCTTTCAAGCCGGCGATCTGACCGTTGAGCAAACCTACGATGCCGAACCTCGCTGCAAGAGCCTGATTCTGCACATCGGCGATGAGCTGAGCCTGACCGCACGCATGCCCGAGACCGGCTTCGAGCCGATGTCGCTGTGTACTCGCGCGGGCTATCACGGCTGGGTCTATGCCAACAAAACCGCTGGCCTGGCGCTGGATGGCGAGCTGGTCTGGCGCGGCCAACGCCACGACTTGGCCGAGCTGGGTGCCATGGGCCACCACGATTTCTCTTGCGGCTTTATGCGTCGCGAAACCTGGTGGAACTGGGCCTGCCTGTCCGGCATCGCGCACGACAGTCAGGGCCAAAGCCACGCACTGGGCCTGAACATATCCACCGGCGTGAACGAAACCACCTACAGCGAAAACTGCCTCTGGCTGGATGGCCAGTGCATCAGCCTAGCCTCCGCGCATTTCGTGTTCGATGCCCAAGATGTGCTCAAACCCTGGCAAGTCAGCACGCTCGATGGCCGCGTACAGCTGGAATTCACCCCGCTGGGCCTGCACAAGGAAAAGCTCCAGCTGCCCTTGCTGAAAAGCCATTTCCGGCAGATTTTCGGGCGCTTCGAAGGGCGTGTGGAAATCGATGGCGCGTGCTATACCGTGCAGGGCCTGACCGGCTTTGTTGAAGACCAGTTTGTGCGCTGGTAAGTCTTTACTCTAATTGGTGGATCATGCCCCATCGTCGTCCGCGAAACCCACAGCGCCGGCTGCCCGCCGGCCATCCCGATCGTGAAAATCGTCGTGCAGCGCGTGCTGACACGCCGAACCAGGAGTCGCCAAGAAATATGTCGAAAAATACCCGTGTGCCGCAAATCACGCTGAAGCAGAAGCCCGGCAGCCTGCCGCCGAAGCGCAATATCGCCCAGCTCTTTGTTGACTATCTGCGCATCCTGTTCGATCTGAAGTTCAACCGCTATCTCACCGTGCAGCTCTTGCCGCTGCTGTATGTGGTGCTGGTCATCGGCGGCCTCGGCGTCATCGTGCAACTGGTGTTTGATGCCTTCGCGCACAGCCCCAAGCGTGGCCTGATTTACCTGCTGGCCTTCCCGGTCGCCGCGCTGGTTTGGGCCTCGGCCTGCCGCGCCACTACCGAGTTCCTGCTGGTGGTGTTCCGTATGTCTGAGGATGTACATACCCTGTCGCAAATCACGCCCACGGTGAAAAAGATCGACGCCATGTTTGCCGGCCCGAACTGGATCAGCCGCCTGATGCCGTTCATCAAGGCCTATCAGGACAGTCGCGACACGCCATCCAACAACAAAGATGCTTCTTGATCGTCATCTGCGAGTAATCCCGTGAAGCTTTTTTCTACTAATACCATTGCTGTTCCCAAGGATCTGTCGGCCCTTACGCAGTCCATCCCTGGTCAGGAAGTCGATCCGCAAGATGTCGGCATGACCGCTCACCAACGCGACCTGATCTGGACTGGCGTCGAAAACCTCTACCGCACCGGCATCTCCCCTGCCGTGACATTTTGTATGCGCAAAGGCGGCAAGGTTATTCTGAACCGTTCGCTGGGCCACCGTCGCGGCAACGGCCCTGCTGACTCGCCAGACACACCCAAGGAGCTCGCGCACCCGGATACGCCGATGTGCCTGTTCTCGGCGTCGAAAGTCATCACTGCGATGCTGATTCACAAGCTGGCGGAAGATCACCAGATTGATTTGCTGGCCCCGGTGGCACATTACCCTGACTTGTTGTTGGAGACGCTGCGCGCCAGCAGCCCTGCCACCACGGCCGAGCCCACGGTGGTGGTGCTCACGCCCGGCATGTACAACAGCG
>CALEYY010000164.1 GCA_937928295.1 uncultured Moraxellaceae bacterium | reverse complement strand
GGTAATGCCGCCGCCAATGACGATGAGATCCCAGAGATGGTGCGGCAGAGATTGCCATTGCTGCTGACGAGCGACCTGAACGGACATGCGTGACCTGCTGTGAAATGAAGAGCCTGAGAACAGGCGTATCTTAGAGCTTTAAAGGTGACAAATCAGCCGCACGCACGACTGACAAGTCATGCGCGTGCTTACCAGCGCACCTGCTCCAGCTGCGTCAGCTCGCGACCCAGAAAGCGCCCACCCACGGTCTGGAAGCGCAGCGGCACATCGGTCACCACATAGCGATATTCCGGCGGCTGACGCTGCGGGTTATGCATGTCCATCTCGCTGAGCACGCGCGCGGTCTGCTCGGCGATGGTGATGGCCGAATCCACCAGCTTGATGCCGGGGCCGGCGACTTCCTGCAGCAGCGACTTGAGCAGCGGGTAATGCGTGCAGCCCAGCACCAGGGCATCGATGGACTCCACAAAGACCGGCTTCAGATACTCCTTCGCGGTCAGGCGCGTGACCTCGTGATCGAGCCAACCCTCTTCCACCAGCGGCACGAACAGCGGGCAAGCTTGCGAATACACATGCAGGTCCGGGTTGAGCGCGTGGATGTTGCGAGCGTAGGCATTGGAGTTGATGGTGGTGGGCGTGCCGATGACACCGATGCCCTTGCGGCTGATCTCCACTGCCGCACGCGCACCGGCGTCGATCACATCCAGCACCGGTACCGGCGAGCGCTCACGCACAGCATCGCCGGCCACGGCCGCCATGGTGTTGCAGGCGATGATAAGCAGTTTGACATCGCGCTCCAGCAGGTAATCCGCGATCTGCGTGGTGAAGCTGCGGATGGTCTCTACCGATTTCACGCCGTAGGGCACGCGCGCGGTATCGCCGAAGTAGATGATGTCTTCGAACGGCAGGCGCTCCATGAGCGCACGCACCACGGTCAGACCGCCAATGCCAGAATCGAAAACACCAATCGGGGAGCGGGCGGAGCGCCTGGATGCGGTCATCGGAACTAATCCTGTGCGGGGTCACAGCATGGGCGGTGTGAGCAAACGCAGAATAGCAAATAACTTGCGCTTCAGTGTGCTGTCAGCTCAACTCGAACCGGCCACAATCTGGTGCAATGTGACCAGCAGTACCCGCAACGCATCCTGCGCGGCCTCCGTGTTGCCATGTTCCTGCGATGCCTCCCAGAGCTGCTCTGCGGTGCGCGCCTGCTCACCAACCTGCGCATGACCCAGCATGCCGGCTTCACCTACCAGGCGATGCAAGGCCATGATCAGTGTCGTGGTATCGGTTTCCGGCGCGCCTGCCAACGCAATGAAGGCGGGCAACTTGCTGCCTGTGAAAGTCTCCGTCAAGCGCGCTATCACGGCCTGCCACTCTGCATCGTTCTCCAGTGTCTCCAACAAGACATCCGGGGCTGGCTGCTTGCCCACAATGCGCAGCAGGGTGTCCACGATCTCCGTCGCATTGAAAGGCTTGCCAACAAATCCGTTCATGCCGGCCGCCAGCGCCGTCTGGCGCTGATGCGACAAGACGCCTGCGGTCAACGCAATAATGGGCAGCTCGCGACGAGATCCCAATTCACGAATGGCCCTGGTCGTCTCATAGCCATCCATCACAGGCATTTGAATATCCATCAACACGGCATCGACATGATTGTCCGGGCGTTCCAGCCAGTTTATGGCCTCCTGACCATCAGCAATCAGCACCACAGCAGCCCCTTCGTGCTCAAGGATCAGCCGTGCCACATCGCGATTCATGTCGCTGTCATCCACCACCATCAGCTGATAGCCGGCAAGGCGCTGCACCTCGTCAGACCGCTCAGTGGTGAGTCGGGCAACAGGCTCCAAGCCTGCATTCAAGGCCGCATTGAATACTGCAGAAGCCGTGATCGGCTTCACGAGAACCATGTCGATGACATCGTGCCTGGGCCGCGTCTGCCAGGCATTGGCCTGAGCAGGCGACAACAAAGCGAAACACGCAATACCGTTACGCACGCCGAGTGCATTCACGATGCCGCTTTTTTCGGACTCCAGATACGCGCCATCAACGAGCATGATGTCAATGTCTGCCGGGATGTCAGACAGTGTTGTGGTCTGCATCACTGGCCAGCCCATGGCCTCCAAGCCCTTGCTCAGTCGGGTATTGCCTTCATCCTCAGGCGATACGAGCAAAACATGGTGCGCATGCCTTTCCGGAAAATACGGCAGCTCGAACGGCATAGCCTCGAAGTTGGCCTCGAAGCAGAATGTGCTGCCAACTCCCGGCGTGCTGACAACCTGCAGCTGCCCTCCCATGAGCTCGATGAGACGGCAGCTGATCGCCAGTCCAAGGCCGGTTCCGCCATGATGACGCGTGGTCGATGTATCTGCCTGGCTGAACGCGTCGAGGATGCTCTCGCATTTGTCGGCTGGAATACCTACCCCGGTATCTTTGATGCTGAAGCGCAATCTGCAGTGATGCTCATCGGGTGCAGGCCGCACCGTGATCATCAGGAGCACCTCACCCTGAGGTGTGAACTTGATGGCATTGCTGAGCAGATTGATCAGAATCTGCCCCAGTCGCAACGGATCGCCACGCAAGCGCTCACAACCGCGCGGCGCCGAATCCATTATCACCACCACCGGCTTGTCGCCCACGGCGGCGGCGGCGATTGGTGCCAGGCTATCAATGACCTCATTGAGCTGAAACACCGTTTGTTCCAGCTCCAGACGGTTAGCCTCGATTTTGGAAAAGTCCAGAATATCGTTAACGATGGCGAGCAAGCTGCGACCAGCTACCTCAATGCGATCAACCAGGCTGGCAGCTGACGCGGGAAGCACCTGCTTGCCAAGCAGATAGCTCATGCCGATGATGCCGTTCATGGGCGTCCGGATTTCGTGGCTCATGTTCGCCAGAAAATCACTTTTGGCCTGGTTGGCACTCTCGGCTGATTGCTTGGCAATGCGCAGTGCCTGCTCTTGCTCATTGCGCAGCGTAATATCCTGAGCGATTGTCAAATAGCCCGTGACAACGCCTGCCTCCTCGTCTCTCATGACTGTGGTTGTCACTGACACGGGCAATAACGAGCCATCCTTGCGCACATAAGTCCACTCACGCACTTCGGCGCCATAGGTGTCGGCACCGGACATGCCCATGGCCGCCGCCGAAGCCTCTACCTCCGACGCCAGGTGCAGAATGTCCAACCGCCTGTAACCCACCATTTCTTCCGATGAGTAATGCAGCATGTTCACCGCGCCGGCATTGAACATCGTGATCTCGCCATCCGTGTCCATGGCGATGATGGCGATCTCTGAGGCGGCATCCAGCACGCTTTTCAGCAGCCGCATCACCTGGCGACGCTGCAGCTCGACCTCCTTGCGATGGGTGATGTCCATGCAGACCGCGACGGTGCGTGCCACCGCTCCCGACTCGTCAACATGCGGTGCCACCACGCAATCCAGCCAGAACACGCGGCCATCGCGGGTACGGTTGCAAAGCTCGCCGGTCCATGCCTGACCCGACACTACCGTGCGCAGAATCTGTTGACGACGCTCCGCATCGTCCGGGCTGGCGGCAATGATTGCCGCGGTCTGCCCCAGCAGCTCGCTGCGCTGATAGCCTGTGCGTCGGCAGAAATTATCGTTCACCTCGATGAAATGGCCTTCCTGGTCTGTCACCGCATACAACAATTGCTGGTTGATGGCATCCAGCAGAACTTCCTTCTCTCTCAGCACTTCCTGCAAATAGCGGCGGCTCTCGGTGATGTCGCTGACATCATGGGCGATGACATAAAACCCGTTTACTACGCCGTTGACGGTATCAGGCAGAAAATGGATAAGCGCCTGCCTCACCGCCTCCGGGCCAGCACTGCGATACGGCAGCGTCGTTTCGAAGCTCTGCGCCACACCACGCAACGCGCCTTCGATGAAGCCGAGATTTTGTGCGTAGCGCTCCTCTCCGATCAGCTCACGAATGTGCATGTTGCGCATGGCATCCGGAGACACGCCGAACCAGCGCTCATACTCCGAGTTGGCGACACGGTTGTGCTGATTTTTGTCCCAGTAAGCAATCAGCGAAGGTACGGAATCAAAGATGGTCTGCAAATCGCGCTGCGCCACCGCCAGCTCGGAAGTGCGACGGCTCACCAGGTCCTCTAGCGACCGGTTCAGCTTCAGAATCTGCTTTTCGGCATGCAATTGCTCACTGACATCGCGCAAGGTCTTGGCCGCACCAATCACTTGGCCGAGATAGTTCTTGATTGGTGAAACGGTGACAGACACATCGATCAGACTGCCATCGGCACGGTGTCGCCGTGTAATGAAATGCGGCACGGTCTCGCCCGCCCGAATTCGCTGCAGGATCCCATCCTCCTCACCGAACAATGCCTCGGGCACGATAAGTTCGCGGATGTTTTTGCCCACTGCTCGGCGGGCACTGTATTGAAATATACGCTCGGCGGCATGATTCCAAGATGTGATGGTGCCATCCAGACTTTTGCCGATGATCGCGTCGTTGGCATTTTCAACAATGGTTGCCAGTTGAGCCTGTAGCGTCCAGCTGCTGAGCTTTCTCTGACGACTCGAAAGATAGAAATACAAAAGTGCCGCTGCCAATGCATCAATCAGCAACAGCTGCAACATGAACTGATAGCGATTCGTTTCGTGCAAGCCCTGAATAAATGCCGGCATGGCTTGCATTTCCACACGCCAGAGGCGGTTGTACAGCCGAAGATTGAACTGCCTGGAAATCCCCTCCGGCGACCGGTGCGACGCATCTCCGGTTTGGAAAAATGGCGCCGCGGCACCTTCGGTCACATCGGTCAAACGCAGAGAGAAGCTTCCGTCCAGAACACTCAATGACGACAATACGGCTGCGGCAGGCAGCGGGGCATACACCATGGCCTCAACTTGCCGGCCTCGCTCATGTTCGCTGTCAGGCATGATTCCGTCGCGGTAAAGCGGCAGCATGAGCAAAAAGCCCTGACGCTCCGTACCATGAAACTGCACCAGCTCTATCGGTGCTGTCAGCGTTGCCTGGCCGCTCAACATCGCCCGCCGGAGAGCAACGACACGACGCTGCTCGGAGCTCAGGTCAACACCCAAGGCTCCCGAATTACCGGCCATCGGCTCGATATATTGCACCAGCCAATGGTCGCCGCTTTGCGCCCCCAGAAACTTGATCTGATATGCAGGCCAGCCATCGGCCCTTGCACCTTTCAGGTAGCCGGAAAGCGTGTGCCGTGGCACGCGCCGAATCAGACCGAAGGCGCGCGCGCCGGGAAATTCGCGCGCCAGGTTGCGACTCAGGGTGTATTTCCGGAAACCCGCGCGGCTTGCTTCATCATCGGATCCAATGAAATAGCCGCGAGCCCCTCTCAGCCCGTATTCGTACAGTTGCAGATGCTCGCGGATCTGGAGCGATACCTGACCGGCAAGCTGATCAAATTGAAGTGCCCTGTTGGCGCGCTGAGACTCTTGCAAGTAAGCGCCGGCCAGCATCGTAATGACAACACCCGCCAGAAAACACAGAAGTGCCACAAACTTCGGCTGTCGCAAGCCTTTAAAGACAGAGATATCACCGAAAATACGCATGGCACCATTTCCTCTCGACCAAAATAACGCTCGGTCGCAACTGCTGACCTTAGCGGCAAAAGCCGGCGAACAAATCAGCAGTTCTGTTAGGAATTTGTGGCGGCAAGTTGGCCTGTGACCAGAAAAAGGTCGTGCATGACCTGCTTGACTAGATCGAGGTGCCGAGCGGCATGGGCAAGCGCGAAGCCCATTAACGACAAAACCCCTGTGCCGCAAGGCATCAGGGGTTCTGAAATTTGGAGCGGGTAACGAGGCTCGAACTCGTGACCTCGACCTTGGCAAGGTCGCGCTCTACCAACTGAGCTACACCCGCTTGGTGCTGACTGCATTGCAGACAGGCGCGCATTGTAGGGGGCTGATGCAAAGTGTCAAGCCTCGCGGAGCATGCACTGTGCTGACTGCGCAAATTTACACCAAAACTAATCAACTTCCCGCAACGACGGCCAGGCGGCAGCCAGATAAATGCACATCGACCACAGCGTCAGAATCACCGAAACATACAGCAGCACCCAGGCCAGGCCCATGAGATGCGGCTCATTCCACAGCAGACCGGTAATGGCGACCATCTGTGCGGCCGTTTTCCATTTGCCGATCTGGCTGACAGCCACCTGTGCACGCTGGCCAATTTCGGCCATCCATTCGCGCAGGGCGGAGATGGTGATTTCACGCGAGATGATGACGATGGCCGGCACCACCATGTAAACATGAGCATGCCACTCAACCAGCAGGATCAGTGCCGCTGCCACCATGAGCTTGTCGGCCACGGGGTCAAGGAAGCGACCAAACGCCGAGCCCTGATTCCACATGCGCGCCAGATAGCCATCGAGCCAGTCGGTAATAGCCGCAAACGCAAAAATGAACGCCACGATTTCATTGCGATACGGCACGGGGGCATAGGCCACACCAAGCAATACGGGAATGAGCGCCACACGCGAGACGGTCAGGATGTTGGGGATGTTCCAGAGTGGGCGTGCAGACAACACCGTCTCCTTGGGTAGTTGAGCTGTCACTATCCCGTAACTTCAGTGACTGTGCAAGGCGGCATAGATGACCTGCGCCAGCGCGTCGCTGATGCCCGGCACTTTCGCGAGGTCACGGGCACTCGCCCGCTGCACTTCCTGCAAGCCGCCAAAATGCTGAATCAGGGCACGACGGCGCGTCGGGCCTACGCCGTCGATACTTTCCAGCGTGGAAGTCTTGCGCGTCTTGTCGCGGCGCTGACGATGCCCGGTGATGGCGAAGCGATGCGCTTCGTCGCGAATCTGCTGAATCAGGTGCAGCGCCGGCGAATCGGCATTGAGCGATACCGCATCGCCGTCGGGAAAATGCAGCGTCTCCAGGCCGGGCTTGCGGCCCTCCCCTTTGGCGATGCCGATGAGCTGCACGCCGCTGACGCCGAGCTCGTTCAACACCTCGATGGCCTGCGCGAGCTGACCCTTGCCGCCATCGATGAAAAGTATGTCGGGCAGATTGCCCTCGCCCTTGACCAGCCGGCTGTAGCGCCGCGTCAGCGCTTGGTGCATGGCGGCATAGTCATCGCCGGGGGTGATGCCTTCGATGTTGAAACGCCGGTAGTCGCTCTTTTTCGGGCCCTGGCCATCGAACACCACGCACGATGCCACCGTGGCCTCGCCCATGGTGTGGCTGATGTCGAAGCACTCCATGCGCGTGATCGGCGCGTCGCGCTCCAGCACCGCTTGCAGGTCGGCAAAGCGCTTGGCGATGTGGCTGCGATTGGCCAGCCCGGCCAGCAGGCCGGCTTCGGCATTGCGCTGCGCCATCTCTACCCAGGCCGCTCGGGCTTCACGCACACGCGATTTGATCTCAACTTCGCGGCCGTATTGCAGACGGATGGCATCGGCCAGCACTTCGGCGCCGGGCAATTCCACCGAGGTGATGATTTCGCGCGGCAGGTCGCGGCCGCCACCGTCGGCCAGTGCACCCTGCAGATAGAACGAGGGAAGGAACTCGTCGAGAATGTCGGCCAGCGCGGTCTCGCCAAACACGGCGGGCTGATACGCCTTGGTGCCGAGCACGCGACCTTCGCGCACAAACAGCACCTGCACGCAGATGCCGCCCGGCTGCGCCGCCACCGCAAACACATCCACCGAGCCCACATCCTTGAGCACGAACTGCTGCTCTTGTACACGGCGTAGTGCGGTGAGCTGGTCGCGATACACCGTCGCCTGCTCGAAGGCCATCGCCTCGGATGCCATGCTCATGCGCGCAATCAGATCTTCGGTCACTTCCTCGTTGCGACCTTCCAGGAAGCGCCGCGTGTTGGTGACATCGCTGCGATAATCATCGGCACTGACATAGCCCACGCAGGGCGCGCGGCAACGCTGGATCTGGTATTGCAGGCAAGGCCGCTCACGATTGCGGAACATGCTGTCTTCGCACTGCCTTACCTGAAACAGCTTCTGCAGCAGATTCAAGCTTTCGCGCACGGCCGTGGAGCTGGGGAATGGACCGAAGTAGCGCCCAGCCTGCGTGC
>CALEYY010000163.1 GCA_937928295.1 uncultured Moraxellaceae bacterium | reverse complement strand
CCGAGCCGATCATGTGGATGGCCAGCAGCATGTTGTTGCAGACCTTGGCGACCTGACCGGCACCGCTGTCGCCGGCATGGAAGATGTTCTTGCCCATGGCCTGCAGAAACGGCTGAGCAGCAGCGACGCAATCGGCCGCGCCGCCGACCATGAAGGTCAGCGTACCGGCAGCGGCACCGGCAGTACCGCCAGACACCGGCGCATCAATCATGGACAGCCCGCGCGCCTGCGCCGCAGCAGCAACCTTGCGCGCACTTGCCGGCGCAATCGTGCTGCAGTCGATGATGCGCGTGCCGGCCGGCAGACTCGCGAGCAGGCCGGCATTGGCAGCGCCATCGCCGAGGTAAAGGCCTTCAACATGGCGACTCGCTGGCAGCATGGAAATAACCACCGTAGCGCCCAGCAATGCCTCGGCAGCCGACGCCGAAACCGACACGCCCTCGGCGGCGACCTTGGCACGCGCCTCGGCCGAAAGATCCACGGCCGTGACCGCAAAGCCGGCCTTGTGCAGATTCACGGCCATCGGGCCGCCCATGTTGCCGAGGCCGATAAAGGCTATTTTCACCGTCATGTCTGTTTCCTTTTCCGGATTCTTTTTAATAAGAGCAAGTCAAGCGAAGGCTCAGCGGATGCTGTCCGGCGCATCGGTTTCCAGCATTCGTCGCGCGATGATCACGCGCATGATTTCATTCGTGCCTTCGAGGATCTGGTGCACACGCGAGTCGCGTAGCAGGCGCTCCAGTGGATAGTCGCGCAGGTAGCCATAGCCACCGTGCAGCTGAAGGGCTTCATTGCAGATGTTGAAGCCGGCATCGGTGGCGAAGCGTTTCGCCATCGCGCAATAAATCGAGGTATCGGGCGCGCTGGCATCGAGCTTGCTCGCGGCCAGACGAATCATCTGCCGCGCCGCCACCAGCTCGGTGGCCATGTCGGCCAGGCGGAACTGCAGCGCCTGAAAATCCGCCAGCTTCTTGCCGAACTGCTGACGCTCGCCGAGATAGCGCTGCGCCGCATTGAACGCACCCTGCGCAGCACCCACCGAACAGGTGGCGATGTTGATACGCCCGCCATCCAGCCCCTTCATGGCGATGCGGAAGCCCTCGCCCTCTTCGCCGAGAAGATTGCCGACCGGCACACGCACATCATCGAAAAATATGGCGCGCGTGGGCTGGCTGTTCCAGCCCATCTTGTCTTCCTTCTTGCCATAGCGGATGCCCGGCAGGTCGGCCGGCACGGCGAAGGCGCTGATGCCTTTGGCACCGGCCACGCTGGTACGCGCCATCACGACCAGCATGTCGGTGCTGCCTGCGCCGGAGATGAAGGCTTTCGAGCCTTTCAGCACATAGTCATCGCCGTCGCGCCGGGCGCTGGTCTTCAAGTTCGCAGCATCGGAACCGGCATCGGGCTCGGTCAGGCAGTACGAGGCGAGCTTCGCGCCGGAGGTCAGCACAGGGCCCCACTCGGCCTTCAAATCCTCCTGGCCCCAGCCGCAAAGCATCCAGGTCGCCATGTTGTGGATGGTGAAGAAAGCCGCCGTCGACGGATCAGCCGCCGCCAGCTCCTCGAACACGATGGCCGAATCGAGCCGCGTCAGCCCGAGGCCGCCCTGCTCCGGCGGCGAGTACAGACCGCAGAAGCCCAGCTCGCCGCCCTGGCGAAACACCTCGACCGGAAAGTGCGCCTCGGCATCCCAACGAGCGGCGTGCGGAGCAAGTTCACGCGCAGCGAATTCGCGGGCCAGCTGCTGGAAGGCGAGCTGGTCATCGTTCAGGTCAAAGTTCACGGCAAAGGCCCTCTCTGTTCAAAAACTCAGCGCAGGCTGATGGTGGTGTTGACGGTGCTCACCGCATCTTCGTCAAACCAGCGCGCGGTGATGGTCTTGGTCTGCGTGTAAAACAGCACGACCTGCTTGCCGTAGGGGCCAAGGTCGCCGAGCTTGGAGCCGCGCGAGCCGGTGAACGAGAACAGCGGCACCGGCACCGGGATGGGCACATTGATGCCGACCTGACCGACATCGATCTCTTCCTGGAAATGACGCGCCGCGCCGCCGGAACGGGTGAACAGGCCGGTGCCATTGCCGTTCGGGTTGGCGTTGATGAGCGCGATGGCGTCATCGAGCGTGTCGACCT
>CALEYY010000162.1 GCA_937928295.1 uncultured Moraxellaceae bacterium | reverse complement strand
CGATGTTCGGGTATTTGGATGAGTACATCGTTTGCGGTTAGTAATCTGGCGACATCGCCGCCGTTGGCGCCGGTAATGGCAATGACGGGGCAACCGCGTTCATGAGCTGCGTGCACAATCGCAATAATATTGGCTGCGGTGGCCGTGGCTGACAAGACCACCAGAACATCGCCCGGTTGCGCGAATGCTAGAAACGGGCGAGAGAATGATTCCGTGAGGCGGTTGTCTTGCGCAAGAGCGCTGAGCGTGACGCTGTCTGGCGCTAGTGCCAGGGCCGGCAGCGCGGGCCGCTCGTGTTCAAAGCGATTGAGCATCTTGCTGACAAACGATTGTGCATTGGCGCCGGATGCGCCATTGCCGCAGCAGATGATCTTGCGTTCGTGAATGAGGGCATCGACCATGACCATGGCAGCATGCGAGATGGTATCGGCTTGCTCTTCGGCAAGGCGCGACAACATGTTCATGCTGTCGTGGCACATTTGTGTGAGTTGGCTGTGCATCGGTTTTCTCTAAAATGCAGTAAAGGCAGCTTGCAGCCAGCGACTCTGCCAATCTGGCGGCTGACCCTCGAAGAGCATGACATCAAACCGGATCAGATGCTGCTGCCAGTGCTTCTGCTTGCTCAGATAATAGCTGGCTGTGGCAATGATGCGACGCTGCTTGTGCTGTGTCAGCGAGCCCGCAGCGCCGCCGAAATCGGTGCGGCTGCGCCAGCGCACTTCCGTGAAGACCAGCCATTGGCCGTGCAAGGTTATCAAGTCAATCTCGCCGCGACGACAATAAAAGTTGCGTGCGACCAATTCGTGGCCGTGCGCTTGCAGAAGCGTCAAGGCGGCGTCTTCTGCCAGTCGCCCGGCTTGCTGAGTGGGAGATGCTGCGCGCAGGCCCGATTTGGCGGTTGTCATGTCTGATCTCGCTGATGGATGACTCTGGTGTGTGATGGCTATGGTGTAGACCCGCCGCGACGCTTTCGCCAGTTTGTCTTGGTGCGCGCCCTGCTATGCCCTGATAATGCGGTCACTATCAAAGAGGGCCTCTGGCCATGTCTGCATGCATCAAACCGGGCTGTTTATATGTGGTTGCCACGCCGATCGGTGATGTGGATGACCTCAGCCCGCGTGCGCAAAAGGTGCTGGCAGGTGTTGATCAGGTGGCCGCAGAGGACACACGAACCTCCGCTCGCCTGTTTGAGCAGCTGGGCCTGCGTACGCCGCTGACGGCGGTGCATGACCATAACGAGGCGCATCGCGTGCCTGGGTTGATTGCGCGTTTGCAGGCCGGCGAAACACTGGCGTTGGTGTCGGATGCCGGCACGCCATTGATCAGCGATCCGGGTTATCGCTTGATTGCGGCAGCACATGATGCTGGTGTGGCGGTGGTGCCGGTACCGGGCCCTTGTGCTGCCATCACGGCATTGAGCGCGGCCGGGCTGGCGTCTGACCGGTTTCATTTCGAGGGCTTTCTGCCTAGTAGACAGGGGCCGCGCGTATCCCGCTTGAAGCTGCTGGCGGAGGCAACACCGACGCTCATCCTGTATGAAGCGCCGCACCGAATCGTGGAGACGCTGGAGGATCTGGTGGCGACATTCGGTGCGGATCGTCTCGCAACCTTGGCGCGCGAGCTGACCAAGACCTTTGAAACCATCCGCCGGGCGCCCTTGGGTGAGCTGCTGGCCTGGGTCATGGCAGACAGCAATCAGCAGCGTGGCGAGATTGTGCTGGTGGTTGCTGGTGCTCCGGAGCGCGAGGCCGAGGATACGCGCGCGTTGTCGGCTGAGTCGATTTTGCGGGTGCTGGTGCGTGAGCTGCCTGTCAAGCAGGCGGCCGGTTTGGCGGCGGAGATGATGGGCCTGAAGCGCAATGCGCTGTATGACATGGCGCTGGCGTTGAAGCTGGCGAACGAATCACCTTGAGTTAACGGGCCTGCGCCCTTAAGCTGCGCGCCGGAGTCGGCTGGGCGATCGCTGCCATGCGTGCATGGGGGAGGAAAGTCCGGGCTTCATAGGGCAAAGTGCCAGGTAACGCCTGGGCGGCGTGAGCCGACGGAAAGTGCAACAGAGAGCAGACCGCCGATGGCCTAGGTACTTTCGGGTGCAGAGGAACAGGCAAGGGTGAAACGGTGCGGTAAGAGCGCACCACGAGTCTGGTAACAGACCGGTACGGCAAACCCCACTTGAAGCAAGACCAAATAGGTGTCCATACGCGCGGCCCGCGCGGGACACGGGTAGGTTGCTCGAGCCCATCGGCGACGATGGGCCTAGAGGAATGATCGTCCACGACAGAACCCGGCTTACAGGCCGACTCCACCTCATTCTGTTACGCGTGTATGGTTTGTATGGCTATTTCGCTTATAGCGAAAAAATCTACTCAAGCCTGCGACTTAAATATTTGCGAAGGATGTTGATGTAAGCTATTGATTTTGTGGCCAACAACTTCTTTTCCGCTCTTCGTCATTTGCTCTAAGTCACTGTTTTAAATAAACAAAATGTTACTTATAACCACGGTCTTTGCAGGTTGACTGCATGGGGGCGGCTCTCTATATTTGCCCGCAGAGTGGGGAAAAGTGTGATTTTGTGGTTTTTATTGTTTCCAATCCCTCGCTCCAGGATAAAAACGCATGTTTCGCGGCTACGACGAACTGACCATGGACGCAAAGGGACGCATCGGCTTGCCGACGCGCTACCACGAGCGCGTGCTGGCTGAATGTAAGGGCAAGTTCGTGCTCACCGTGGACATCCGTGAGTCCTGCCTGGTGCTTTATCCGCTGACCGAGTGGGAAGCGATCGAGGCGCGCTTCAATGCGCTGCCCACATCCAGCGCTGCCATGACGCAACTGAAGCGTCGCATCCTCGGTTATGCCACGGAAATCAATCTCGACAGCGCCGGCCGCTTTCTGGTCAGCCCGGAGCTGCGTCAGTTTGCTCATCTCGACAAGTCGGTGGTGCTCGCCGGCCAAGGCAAGAAGTGTGAAATCTGGCACAAGCCATCCTGGGATGCATTGCAGGCGGACTTGTTGAGCGCGGACTTCTCCGCAGCCGAGCTGGCGCAAGCCATCGACTCCCTGGCGCTTTGATCATGACTGATTTCCAGCACCTGACCGTATTGTGTGACGAGACCGTGGATGCGGTGCTCACGAGTACGGCTGGCTGCTATATCGATGCCACTTTCGGGCGTGGCGGTCATGCGCGCAAGCTGCTGGCGGCGCTGGGGCCGCAGGCTCGCGTCATCGCCTTCGATAAGGATCCGCTGGCGATTGCCACGGGCGAGGCGCTGGCCAAGGCCGATCCGCGCTTCAGCATCGTGCACGATTCGTTTGCCAGCATGAAAGCGCATGTGAGTAATCTGGGGCTGCTGGGTCAGGTCACCGGTGTGCTGGCAGATCTCGGTGTGTCGTCGCCACAAATTGATGATGCCGAGCGCGGTTTCAGCTTCATGAACGATGGCCCGCTGGATATGCGCATGGATCCTACGCGCGGCCAGAGCGCTGCCGATTGGCTGGCGTCGGTGAAAGAGGCGGACCTTGCTGATGTGCTCAAGACCTATGGCGAGGAGCGGTTTGCCAAGCGCATCGCACGCGCCATCGTGACGGCGCGTGCGCAGGCCCCGATTACGCGCACTAAGCAGCTGGCCGAGATTGTTGCTGTCGCGCATCCGGCCTGGGAAAAGCACAAGAACCCCGCCACACGCAGCTTTCAGGCCATCCGCATTGCCGTGAATCGCGAGCTGGGCGACCTCGAGGATTTTCTTGAGCAGAGCCTTGCGGTGCTTGCACCGGGTGGTCGTCTGGCCGTGATCAGCTTCCATTCGCTGGAAGATCGCATGGTTAAGCAGTTCATCAACCGCGAAGTCAAAGGCGATGATTTTCCGCCGGGCTTGCCGGTGACTTGGCAACAGATGAAGCCGGGCCTGAAGAAGCTCGGCAAGGCTATTGAGCCGAGTGCCAGCGAAGTCGCCATGAATCCGCGTGCGCGCAGTGCGCATTTGCGCGTGGCCGAGCGTCTGCAGGTGTTCGCATGATGTGGTCTACGCGTGTCAGCGCCGTGGCCCGCATGGTCATGCAGCCGGACTTGCGTCAGGCGGCGGCGATTCTGCTGGCGCTAATTGCGGCGTCGCTGGGGGTTGCCTACAGCGTGCACAAGTCGCGTACATATCTAAACCAGCTGCAGACGCTGCAGGTCGAGCGCGATCACCTTGAGGTGGAGTGGGGCCAGTTGCTGCTGGAGCAGCAGGCATGGGGCGCCTACGGACGCATCGGCAAGGTGGCGACGGATGACCTCGGCATGCGCACACCGGCGCCGCATGAAGTCATGATGGTGCGGCCATGAATCAGCTTCCTCTGAAAAACAAGGTCGACGGCGCCGTGCTGCAATTTCGCCATCGTCATTACTTCATGGTGTTTGCGCTGTCGTCGTTGCTGGCCGGTCTGGTTGGGCGTGCGGTGTATCTGACGGTGGTTGATAGCGAATTTCTGCGCAAGCAGGGCGATGCCCGCTCGCTGCGTATCGAGCCGGTGATGGCCATGCGCGGCATGATTCTGGATCGCAATGGTGCGCCGCTGGCGGTCAGCACGCCGGTGGTATCGATCTGGATCAATCCTCGCCAGGCGCTGGCCGGCAAAGCATCCATCAGTACGCTGGAGCGTGATCTGGCCTTGCCGGCCGGTAGCTTGGTAGCGCGCGTCAATCGCAATGCTCGCAAGGGCTTCATGTATGCCAAGCGACATCTGTCGCCAACGGCTGCCGAGCTGATCCTGGCGAAAGACATGCCCGGCGTGTATGGCATGACGGAGTATCGTCGCTTCTATCCGGAAGCCGATGTGACCTCGCACATGATCGGCTTTACCGATCTTGATGATCAGGGCAAGGAAGGTCTGGAGCTGTCCTTGAACGATCAGCTGGCGGGTGAGGCTGGCATCAAACGCGTGGTCAAGGATCTGAAAGGGCATCGGGTGCAGGATGTGGCGCTGATCAAGCCGGCGCATCCGGGCAAGGACATCACCCTGAGTTTTGATACGCGTGTGCAGTATGCGGCTTACCGTGAGCTGGCGCGTGGCGTTGCCGAGCACAATGCAACGGCGGGCGTGCTGGTGTCGCTGGATGTGGATACCGGCGAAGTGCTGGCCATGGCCAATCTGCCGTCTTACAACCCCAATAATCGCAAGCAGCTGACCGTGAATGCGCTGCGCAACCGCGCGGTGACGGATCAGTTCGAGCCGGGCTCGACACTCAAGCCGTTTACCGTGGCGGCGGCGTTGGAGAGCGGCAAGTTCAATGCGCACAGCCATTTCAACACCAATCCGGGTACCTTCAAGGTGCTCAACAAGCTGATCCGCGACCATGAGAACTATGGCGTGATCGACATGCCGACGCTGCTGACCAAGTCCAGCAATGTCGCGGCAGCGCAGATTGCCATGGCGCTGCCGCGCGACACGCTGCCGCTGCTGCATCGTCGCCTGGGCTTCGGTCACAGCACCGGCAGCGGCTTCCCGGGCGAGAGTGCCGGCAGCATGCAGCCCTCGAATCGCTGGAATCCTGTCGAAGTGGCCACCATGTCTTATGGCTATGGCGTGACGGTGACAGCACTGCAGCTGGCCCAGGCTTATGCCGTGATTGCCAGCGGCGGTATCCAGCGTCCGATCAGTTTTCTCAAGGTCACCGGGCCGGTGCCGGGCAAGCGCATTCTCGATGAAAAGATTGCCCGCTCGATCATTCCGATGATGGAAACGGTGGTGACGCAGGAAGGTACGGCGCTGCGTGCTGCTGTTCCCGGCTACCGCATTGCCGGCAAGACCGGCACGGCGCACAAGGCCCAGGGCGGCGGTTATGCCAGCGATGCCTATATGTCTTTGTTCGTGGGCATGGCACCGGCCAGCGCGCCGCGCGTGGTCACCGCCGTCATCATCGATAACCCGCGCCAGGGCGGCTACTACGGCGGCCTCGCAGCGGCTCCGGTGTTCTCGCGCATGATGTCGGACACGCTGCGCCTGATGAATGTGGAGCCGGATCGCAGTGCCGAACGGCTGGCCGAGCAGCATCGCTTCCCGCATCCGTCAACCTGGGCTCGCCCAGGTCGGGAGGGCTGAATGAAGACGCTGATTCAGATCTGGCCGGAAGTGCCTGCGCAGTGGGCTCAGGTGTCGGTGCCGGCCTTGGTGTCGGACTCGCGGCAGGTTCAGGCGGGCAGTGTTTTTGTGGCGCTGGCG
>CALEYY010000161.1 GCA_937928295.1 uncultured Moraxellaceae bacterium | reverse complement strand
CAGCGCCAGGCGCAGCTTGGTGCCCACGCCATCGGTGCCAGACACCAGCACGGGCTGCTTGTAGCCGGCCGGGATCTCGCAGAGCGCGCCGAAACCGCCGAGGCCGCCCATGACTTCCGGGCGCTTGGTCTTCTTCGCGACGCCCTTGATGCGTTCGACCAGATGATCTCCGGCGTCGATGTCTACACCGGCATCTTTGTAACTGAGCGAAGGCTTGGCGTCTGTCATGGCTAAAAACTCGGCGGGTTGCGGCAAATGAGGCGCGCATTCTAGCAGGACAGTGCTTGCCCGTCATGGCTCCGGCTACGCACAATAGCGACTCCTTGATATCCCGCCGCCGTGGCGCAGGACCTGTGCATGAAAGATCGCAATCGCTGGATGCTGCTGGCCGCCCTCGCGACGCTTGCTTGGCTGTTCTATGCCCTGCAACCTATTTTGCTGCCTTTCTTGGTCGGCGCGCTTTTCGCTTACCTCGGCAACCCGCTGGTGCATCGCCTCATGCGCCTCGGCTGCAGCCGCGTCATGGCCGTCAGCGCGACCTTCGCCACGCTCTGCCTGGCCGGCACCGCGACGCTGGTGCTGGTGCTGCCGCGTCTGTGGGAGCAGCTGGTCTACCTCGAATCGCGCATTCCCTCGGTGCTACGCTGGATGAACCGGCAGGGCATTCCCTGGCTGGAGAACAAGTTTCACATCAACATCGACCGCATCGACATGGACCTGATCACCGAATGGCTGACTGCCTTCTGGCGCGGTGCCGATGCCACCACCACCGACATGCTCACGCAAATTGCCCAGTCCGGCCTGCATGTCGCGGCCACGCTGGGTCTCATCGGCCTGATTCCGGTGGTGACCTTTTACCTGCTGCTGGATTGGGATGATGTGATGCTGAAGCTGCGTGCGCTGTTGCCGCGCAAGCTGGAGCCGAAGCTGGTAGCGCTTGCCGACGAATGCGACAGCGTGCTGGCGGCGTTCCTGCGCGGGCAGCTGCTGGTGATGATGGCGCTCGGCCTGATCTACGGCGTCGGCCTGCAGATCGTTGGCATCAAGCTGGCGCTGGTCATCGGGCTGGTGGCCGGGCTGGCCAGCATCATTCCGTATTTCGGCTTTGCCCTCGGCATTGTGACCGCCAGTCTGGTGGCGTTGTTCCAGTTCGGTCTGTTCATTAAGCCGTTGCTGCTGGTGTGGGCGGTGTTCGGCATCGGCCAACTCATTGAAAGCTGGATTCTGCAGCCCTGGCTGGTTGGCGATCGCATCGGCCTGCCGCCGGTGGGTGTGATTTTCGCCATCATGGCCGGCGGACAGCTCTTCGGTTTCTTCGGCATGCTGCTGGCGCTGCCGGTCGCGGCCATTCTGGTGGTGCTGCTGCGTCATGCGCATCAGCGCTACATCAACAGCCACTGGTATCACGGTGGAGAGCCACCGCTTGTCTAGCACCTGCTCCAACCAGCCAGACCTGTTCATGCCCGAAGAGCAGCTGCTGCTGCCCTTGCAGTCGCGGCAGGATGTGACGCTGGCAGACTTGCCGGCGCAGGCGTTTGCGCCGGTGCTGTCGGCGCTGGACCAGCTCATGGCCGGCTCGCTGCAGCAGCTGCATGTGTGCGGCGAGCCCGGCTCCGGGCGTTCGCTGCTGCTCTCGGCCTTTGCTGCTGCGGCGGCACAGCATCTGGGGCAGTGCATTCTGCTGCCGCTACGTCAGGTGGTGTTTCTGCCGGCCGAGATGCTGCAGGGGCTGGAAAGCTGCCCGCTGATTGTGCTCGATGACATCGAGGCCGTGGCCGGCTGGCCGGAGTGGGAGGAGGGCCTGTTTAATCTCTACAACCGGCTGCAGGAGCAGGGCGGGCGCTTGCTGGTCAGTGCTGCGATGGTGCCGGCTGACTTGCCGCTGCAGCTGCCGGATCTGCGTTCCCGGTTGGCCCGTGCCAGCGTTCATGTCTTGCCCACGCCCGACGACGGCATTCGCCAAGAGTTGCTGCAGACCATCGCTGCGCGTCGTGACTGGCAGCTGGAGCCGGAGCTGGCGCGTTACCTGATCGAGCGTGGCCCACGGGGCCTCGGCCGCTTCATGGCCATGCTCGACAAGCTCGAACAGCGAGCCCTGCGCGAGAAGCGCGCCATCACTGTGCCGCTGGCGCGAGCTGTGCTGGACTGATGCCTCGGGCGAATCCGGATGGCGCTGGTCGCCGCGACTGACGGCTGTCGCGGCGATGTCATGGAAATGCCACAATTCATCGTCATTCTGTTGTGACCAAACTGTCACAAGCCGGCCGGTTCACGGCGCTGCTTCCTGGAGAATACGCATGATTCGTCGCACATTGCCGCTGGCTGCCGTCAGCTTGCTGGTCACGCTGGCTACCGGTTGCTCGACGCTATCGGGCAAGAAAGACTATGCCCTGTATACCGGCCCCGAGCTGGCGCAAACGCAGGTCGCCACCGTGGTGGCCACGGAAGAGGTGCAGTTGCTGGCGCTCGATGGCAAGGAGCTCAGTGGCACCTTGTTTGGCTCGCATGAAACGCGCTTCTCGCTGCTGCCCGGCGAGCATGTGTTGAGCTTGCGCTACAGCGGCTTCTTCCAGCAAAACACGGAATATCACGATGTGGTGCGCTCGAAGCCGCTGGCGCTGCGCTTTGTGGCCAAGGCTGGCGAGACTTATCGCTTTGATTATCAGAAGCCGAAGAATGTCGAGGCCGCCAACAAGTTCGTCAAAGACCCCGAGCTGACGCTGGTGGCGCAGGGCAGTGGCGAGCGTGTGAAGACGCAGCTGATTCGCTCATTCGCGGAGGCGTCGCTGGTGGATACCATCGGCAAGGCTTTCCAGACCGAAGAAACTCAGCTGGCCGTGCGTGGCAGCCAGTTGCCGAGCAGTGTGGCTCCAGCCTCTGCCGCGACGCCGCGCCCAGTGCTGACGCCGACCACCCAGGTGCATTACGACCTGCTGCGTGATCTTTGGCAGCGGGCATCGCCGGAAGAGCGTGTGCGCTTTCAGCAGTGGACGCTGAGCGCCGAAGCGAAATAAGCTGCGCGCAGTATTAACGGATCAGGAAGTGCCATGAGTCTGGATTTCAGTTCCTTTGCCAATGCCATCGCGCAGCTCGAAACGAGTTTGGCGTATGTGCATTCGCCCTTGGCACAAGACAATCCAGGATTGGCAGAGCAGCTGCGCAACTCCGTTATTCAGTGTTTCGAGTTCACCTATGAGCTCAGCCACAAAATGCTCAAGCGCTACCTCGAAAGCACGGCTGCCAATCCCGACTCGATAGACTTGGCCAGTTTTCAAAGCCTGATTCGGCTGGGGAATGAAAAGCAGTTGCTGCGCTCGGATTGGTCGCGTTGGAAAGCCTATCGTCAGGCCCGAACCGATAGCAGCCATACCTATGATCAGCAGAAGGCCGAAGCCGTTTTTGCGATTGCCCCTGACTTTCTTGATGAAGCGCGGTTTTTGTATGGTCAGCTCACTGAACGAAACGAATCGTCATGAGGCTGGTGCCGCCGGGTCTTGCCCTGTCATCTGAGGTTTGGGCAGAGGTGCAAGCGATTTTGCAGCGCTGCGCCGCCGAGTGGGAAGTGTGGGCGTTTGGCTCGCGCACCACAGGCAAGGCCAAACCATACTCTGATCTGGATCTGGCATTAATCACGGAAGTGCCGCTGACGCTGTCGCAAATGGCGACATTGCAAGAGGCGTTTGATGCTTCGGATTTGACCTTTCGCGTTGATCTGGTGGATTGGGCGGCAACCAGCGAATCCTTCCGCCAGATTATTGCCGCTCATAAAGTGATCGTGAAATCAGCTCAAAGCGCGCCACCCTGAGTGGCGCGCTTTGCTTTGACAAAACGGATGGTGAGCACAAACAGCCCCGCCACCAGCACACATTCGATGATCGCCAGCTGACCCTTCAAGCCCGGCGCAAACGCCGACAGCACCGCCGGAATGAAATACAGCATCAGCACATAGCCCAGCCAAGCGGCGCTGCTGGCATTGCCGCGACGCAAGCCCGGCACGAACCAGAGCAGGCCCACGGCCTGAAACAGCCAGACCACAAACGAGGCCAGCAGCGAAGTGCCTGCCGGCGCGCCAAACACCGCTTCCGCCGCCATCCAGACCAGCAGGGCCGTCAGGCTCCACAGGCAGTAGCGTTGCAGTTGCGCGGCCTGAAATTCTTGTAACTCGGCATCATTCATCGGTCATGTCTCGGTAATTCAGTGGCAAGGGGCTCATGCTTCAAAGAGCTCATGTTTCAAAGAGCAGGGCGGACCTTCGCCCAGCGGGCGACGCGGCGGCCCAGGGCCTGGCAGAGCGCGGCTTCATCGGGCGATATGGGCTGCTGGCCGTCACCGCCGGCCCAGTGCGAGGCCCCGTAAGGCGTGCCGCCGGTGCGGGTGTTGAGCAAGGCCGGTTCTGCATAGGGTAATCCCACCAGCACCATGCCGTGATGCAACAAGGGCAGCATCATGCTCAATAGTGTTGATTCCTGGCCGCCATGCAGCGAGCCGGTGGAGGTGAAGGCGGCGGCCGGCTTGTCGATGAGCGCGCCATTGAGCCACAGCGGCGTGGTGCCATCGAGAAAGTATTTCAGCGGCGCGGCCATGTTGCCGAAGCGGGTCGGGCTGCCCAGCAGCAGGCCGCTGCAGCCGGCGAGGTCATCGAGCGTGGCGTAGATGTCGCCGGTGTCGGGAATCTCCGGCGCGCTTTGTTCGCAATCGGCAGAAATAGCTGGCACGGTGCGCAGTCGCGCGCTCAGGCCGGCGCTTTCGACGCCACGGGCGATGAGCCGCGCCATCTCGCGAGTGGCACCTTGACGGCTGTAATACAGCACCAGAATGTACGGATCAGACATGCTTGCCTCGACAGCAACGAAACTGGCGGGAATACTAGCGCGAAGCCAGAGAGGATTGCTGCATGAAGCGTTCGGCATCACAACAATTGAGCATGATCGGGCATTTGCTGCGCACTGCCGGCCAGCATTTCCTGCGCGACAACTGTCGCGGGCATGCCGCCGCGCTCACCTTTACCACGCTGTTTGCCGTGGTGCCGATGATGACGGTGGTGTTCACCGCGCTGGCGGCGGTGCCGTCGCTGAAGCCGGTCAGCGCTGAAATTCAGCAATTCATCTTTGCCAACCTCGTGCCCAGCACCGGCGAGGCCGTGCAGCAGCATCTCGGCGAGTTCGCCCAGCAGGCCAGCCAGCTCACGATTGTGGGCATCGGCATGTTGTTTGTCACCGCCATCATGATGCTGGTCACCATCGAGCGCGCCTTCAATGAAATCTGGCAGGTGCGTGCGCCCAAGCAAGGCCTGATCAGCTTCCTGCGCTACTGGGCCGTGCTCAGCCTGGGGCCGTTCCTGCTCGGCGCCGGCTTTGTGCTGTCGTCCTACATCATGTCGCTGCGCGTGCTGCGCGATACGGCGGATATCGTCGGCACCGTGCTGCCCGGCATCGGCCTGATTCCGCTGCTGTTCACCGCGCTCGGCTTCACGCTGCTCTACACCGCCGTGCCGAACTGCCGCGTGCCCTGGCGCTCCGGTCTAATCAGCGGCTTCGTCGCCGCCTGCCTGTTCGAGCTGGCCAAGCGCGGCTTCGGTATTTTTGTCACCGGCTTCAGCTCGTATCAGCTGGTCTACGGAGCCTTCGCTGCCTTCCCGGTCTTTCTGCTCTGGATCTACCTGTCCTGGCTGATCATTCTCTTTGGCGTCGAGCTCAGCCGCAGTCTGGTCTTGCACGATGTTGAAGCGCGTCCCTCGCAGCACCCGTTGCTGGCGCTGATGACCCTGCTGCAACGCCTGCAATCGCGTCATGCCGAAGGTCTGGGCGTGACCGAGACCGAGGTCATGCGCATCCTCCAGCGCAGCACGCAGTGGGGCTGGTCGCAATGGCAGGACTGGCTGTTGACGCAGCATTTCATGGTACGCACGGCCGATGGCGATTTCCGTCTCGCCCGCGATCTCGGCCAGGTCGATGTCGCCGAACTGCTGCCGATGCTGCCGTGGTCGCTGCCTGTGGCCGCCGAGCTTGGCGTAGACGGTCTGCACGATGCCGCCCAGCCCTGGCTGCCAGCCCTGCGCGCCTGGCTGCAGCCGGTCCAGCAGGCCTGTCAGCGGCCCCAGGCCCTGCATCAACTCTTGAAAGGGGAGGTTTGACCATGGCACTGAAGCTGGTCAGCAAAGGCGGCGCCACCCGCCAGACCCTGTACTTGCGCCGCGACCAACTCACGCTCACGGCGTGGCTCGAAGGCCCGGAAAGCGCGCCCTTGGTCATGCTCGTGCACGGCTTCCCGGACACCCCACACGGTTGGGATGCCGTCGCGCAGGGCCTGCTCGCGGCCGGCTATCGCGTGCTGCGGCCGTGGCTGCGCGGCTACACGCCCAGCTCGGTGCATCCTGAAGCCGATTACGATGCCTATGCGGCCAGCCTCGACCTGCTGGCCTGGCAGCGCGAGCTGGGTCAGCAGCCGATTCATCTGATCGGCCACGACTGGGGCGCGATTGCCGCCATGGCCGCCGTCGCCAGCGAGCCCTCGGCCTGGCAGTCGCTGACCATCCTTGCCATCCCGCCATTCCAGCGCGTCGAACGCGCCTGGCGCCTGCTGCCGGCACAGCTGCGCAACTCCGCCTACATGCTGGAGATGCAATCGCTGAATGCCGTGCAAGGCATCCGCGCCAACGACTGTGCGCGCCTGCACGAGCTCTGGCAGATCTGGTCGCCGGGCTGGGACTTCACGCCGGCACAGTTCGCGCCGGTGCAGCAGGCCTTTCTCGAAGCCGATGTCGCCTGGGCCGCCACGCGCTATTACCGCGCACTGTTCACGCCCTGGCGCGGCAACACCCGCATGCTTTATGCCCTGGCGCGACGCGCGCTGAAGGTGCCAACGCTGGCGCTGACCGGTGCGCAGGACGGCTGCATGCAGGCCGAGCTCTTCGATGTGCTGGTCGATCCGGCGATGTTCCCGGCCGGCATCCAGTGCCAGCGGCTCCCCGATTGTGGGCACTTTCTGCAGGCGGAGCAGCCGCAGGCCGTGCTGTTGGCGCTGCTTCCGCATTTGGTCGCAAGCCAGCGGTTGCCCAGTCAGTCAGGGGTCACGCCGGCTTGAGCTGCGGTTATACTCGCGTCCTGTTTTTTTGATCGTTTAGCTGGAGCTTCACCATGACCGTCATCAAGAAAGACGACCTCATCCAGAGCGTCGCCGATGCCCTGCAATACATCTCCTACTACCACCCGGTAGACTTCATCCAGGCCATCAACGCCGCCTACGAGCGTGAAGAAAACCAGGCGGCCAAGGATGCGATGGCGCAGATCCTGATCAACTCGCGCATGTGTGCCGAGGGTCATCGCCCGATCTGCCAGGACACCGGCATCGTCACCATCTTCGTCAAGGTCGGCATGGAAGTGCGCTGGGATCTCGGCGACCTGTCGCTGGATGACGCCATCAACGAAGGCGTGCGTCGTGCCTACCTGAACCCGGACAATGTGCTGCGTGCGTCCATCCTGCGTGACCCGGCCGGCAAGCGCACCAACACCAAAGACAACACCCCGGCGGTGATTCACTACAGCATCGTGCCCGGTGACAAGGTCGACATCACGGTCGCGGCCAAGGGCGGCGGCTCCGAGAACAAGTCGAAGATGGCCATGCTCAACCCGTCCGACAGCATCGTGGACTGGGTGCTGAAGACCGTGCCGACCATGGGCGCCGGCTGGTGCCCGCCCGGCATGCTCGGCATCGGCATCGGCGGCACCGCCGAGAAGGCCGCGCTGCTCGCCAAGGAATCGCTGATGGACCCGGTGGACATCCAGGAGCTGATCGCCCGTGGCCCGTCCAACCGTATCGAAGAGCTGCGCATCGAACTCTACGAGAAGGTCAACGCGCTGGGTATCGGCGCTCAGGGCCTCGGCGGTCTGACCACCGTCATCGACATCAAGATTCTCGACTACCCGACCCACGCCGCTTCACTGCCGGTCGCCATGATTCCGAACTGTGCCGCCACCCGCCATGTGCATTTCGAGCTGGATGGCTCCGGCCCGGCCGAGCTGGAAGTGCCGAAGCTGGAAGACTGGCCGAAGCTCACCTTCGACGCCTCCAAGTCGCGTCGCGTCAATCTCGATGGCATCACCCCGGAAGAGATTGCCTCCTGGCAGCCTGGCGAGACCCTGCTGCTGACCGGCACCATGTACACCGGCCGCGACGCCGCGCACAAGCGCATGGTCGAGATGTTCGCCAAGGGCGAAGAGCTGCCGGTCGATCTCAAGGGCAAGTTCATCTACTACGTCGGCCCGGTTGATCCGGTGCGCGATGAAGTCGTCGGCCCGGCTGGCCCCACCACGGCCACCCGCATGGACAAGTTCACCGACACGGTGCTGAGCAAGACCGGCCTCTACGGCATGATCGGCAAGTCCGAGCGCGGCCCGTCCGGCATCGCCGCGATCAAGAAGCACAAGGCGGTCTACCTGATGGCGGTGGGTGGCGCGGCGTATCTGGTATCGAAGGCGATTCGCAAGTCGCGTGTGGTCGCGTTTGAAGACCTGGGCATGGAGGCGATCTACGAGTTCGTGGTTGAGGATATGCCGGTCAGCGTGGCGGTGGATGTGACGGGCAACTCCGTGCACGAGACCGCGCCGAAGATCTGGCAGGCGAAGATCGGGAAGATTCCGGTTTCGGCGTAAGTCGGCTGGATGATGCAAAAAAGCCCGCGATTGCGGGCTTTTTTGTGGGGAATTTGGTCGTTATTGGTTAGGGATGGTCATTTATGAGTGGCTGATTTCGACCCGAAGCGGACGAGTGTTACTACTAAGCCCTTATTCAGGGTTGCCGGATTGAGTCTGCGCTGGCAGGCTCAATCATAAAGAAGTTGCGTTATTTTCGGCAGGGAGTGCTGTGTCAGGTTATTCAAGTCGTTGAAACGGCTGAAGTCTCTCTTCTCCCTCCGATGTTATGCAGCAGTTAATATTTATTACGCAGCAGTGATTGCTATATAAACCAAGTTAGGCTTCAGAACTCTCACAGAGTTTACCAAAGGAGACAGCACTATGTCATCGCAGCAGCTAGCCCTCATACCTCATGTTGAAGAGGGTGAAATCATTCCTCAACGAACTGCCGACGGATACATAAGCGCGACTGCGCTCTGCAAGTCCGTAAACAAGCAGTTCGCTCACTACAACGCCCTGAAGTCCACGAAGGAATTCGTCGAGGAGTTGGTCAAGCAAACGGGGATGCCCGAGACTCAGCTGATTCACATCATCAGCGGCGGGAATGCGCAGCTGCAGGGAACTTGGGTACATCCGTACATTGCGATCAACTTAGCCCAGTGGCTATCACCTAAGTTCGCGGTCAAAGTCTCTCAGTGGGTCACCGATTGGCAGCAAGGCAAGGCGAAAGCCGTGATGCCG
>CALEYY010000160.1 GCA_937928295.1 uncultured Moraxellaceae bacterium | reverse complement strand
CGCTCCTTGGCCATCTCCTCGGGCTTCTTCTTGCCCATCGCACGACGCAACATATCAGCGCCGCCCAGCGAGTAGCCGGCCAACACCTGCGCGATCTGCATCACCTGCTCCTGGTACAGGATGACGCCGTAGGTGTTCGCCAGCACCGGCTCCAGTTCGGGATGCGGATAGGCCACATCGGCGCGGCCGTGCTTGCGGTTGATGAAGTCGTCGACCATGCCGGACTCGAGCGGGCCCGGACGATACAGCGCCACCAGCGCCACCACATCTTCGAAGCGCGACGGCTTGAGCTTCTTGATCAGCTCCTTCATGCCGCGCGATTCGAGCTGAAACACGGCCGTGGTCTTGCCTTCAGACATGAGCTGGTACGGGCGCGGGTCATCGAGCGGAATGCGTTCGATGTCGATGGGCGCTTCGCCACGGCGGGCGCGCTTGGCGTTGATGTCTTTCAGCGCCCAGTCGATGATGGTCAGCGTACGCAAGCCGAGGAAGTCGAACTTGACCAGCCCAACGGCCTCCACATCGTCCTTGTCGAGCTGGCTGACCCACTTGCCTTCGTCGTCGGTGTAGACCGCCGTGAAGTCGGTGAGCTTGCCCGGCGCAATCAGCACGCCGCCGGCATGCTTACCGACACCACGGGTGATGCCTTCGAGCTTTAGCGCCATCTCCCAAATTTCCAGCGCGTCCTCGTGATCGCTGAGGCCCGGCGTGCTCAGCAGCTCCTCCAGCATCGGCTCCTGCTCACGCGCTTCCAGCAGCGAAATGCCGGGCGTGAACGGAATCATCTTGGAGATGCGGTCGGCCAGCCCGTAGGCCTTGCCCAGCACACGCGCCACATCGCGCACCACAGCCTTGGCCGCCATGGTGCCGAAAGTGATGATCTGCGACACCGCCTGACGGCCGTACTGATTGGCCACATATTCGATGACGCGATCGCGGCCTTCCATGCAGAAGTCGATGTCGAAGTCGGGCATCGACACACGCTCGGGGTTGAGGAAGCGCTCGAACAGCAGGTCGTACTTGATCGGGTCGAGGTCGGTAATCAGCAGCGAATACGCCACCAGCGAGCCGGCACCGGAGCCACGGCCCGGCCCCACCGGCACGCCGTTCTGCTTGGCCCAGCGAATGAAATCCATAACGATGAGGAAGTAGCCGGCAAAGCCCATCTGATTGATGATCTGCAGCTCGAACTCCAGCCGCGCGCGGTACTCGGCCTCAATGGTGGCCATGTCCGGACGCTTGGGGTCAAACAGCTTGCCCAGCCGGAAGCTCAGGCCCTCATGCGACAGCTGAGCGAAATACTCGGCCATGGTCATTCCCGGCGGCACCGGGAAATCGGGCAGATAGCTCTTGCCCAGCGTCAGCCCGAGGCTGCAGCGGCGGGCAATTTCCACCGTATTTTCGATGGCCTCGGGGAGGTCGGCAAACAGCTCGATCATCTCCGCCGGCGACTTCAAATACTGCTGATCGCTGTACTCGCGCGGCCGGCGCGGATCGCCCAGCACATAGCTCTGCGCGATGCACACGCGCACCTCATGCGCCTCGTACTCTTCCTGCGCGATGAAGCGCACATCGTTGGTCGCCACCACCGGGCACTGGCAGCGCTCGGCCAGCGCCACGGCGGCATGCAGATGATCCTCATCGCCCTCTCGGCTGGTGCGAATCAGCTCCAGATACACGCGTGACGGGCACAGTGCCAGCCAGCTTCTCAGCAGACGATCCGCCTGCGAAGCATCGCTGCCGAGCAAGGCCAAACCGACATCGCTGCCCCGGCCAAGCAGAAAGATCAGGCCGTCATGCTGGGCGTTGATCCAGCGCCGCTGCACGATAGGCCGGCCCTGCTCCTGCCCTTCCACAAAGGCCCGCGAGATCAGCGCAATCAGGTTTTTGTAGCCGCCATCGTTCAGCACCAGCGCGGTAATTTGCGACAGGCTCTCGCCATCACGCACCACCAGATCGGCACCAAAAATCGGCTTGATGCCCTTGCCCTGCGCAGCCTTGTAGAACTTCACCAGACCGTAGAAATTGCTGCGGTCGGTCATCGCCAGTGCCGGCATGCCAGCGTCGGCGCAGGCCTGCACGGCATCATCAATACGCACGATGGAATCGAGCAGGGAAAACTCGGAGTGAACGCGCAGATGCACGAAAGCGGTCATGAATTACTCGAAAGCGGCAGCAGCGCCCGCACGGGGGCAAAGGAGCGACGATGTTCCGGCAACGGACCCAGGCGTTGCAAGGCTTCCAGGTGTGCGGATGTGGGATAACCCTTGTGTTTGGCGAATCCGTAGCCAGGATGGCGCAGTTCCAGCGCCTGCATCTCGGCATCGCGCGCGACTTTCGCCAGGATGCTGGCAGCGCTGATCGCCGGCACCGTGGCATCGCCCTTGACCACGGCCTGCGCCGGCATCGGCAACGACGGGCAGCGATTGCCGTCGATCAGCACCGAGGTCGGCGTAATCGGCAATGCCGCCACAGCGCGCTGCATGGCCAGCATGGTCGCCTGCAGAATATTGATTTGGTCGATTTCCGCCGGCTCGGCGCGGCCCAGCGCCCAGGCCAGCGCGCGCTCGCGAATCTGCTCGGCAAGCATCTCGCGTTTGGCGGCGGTGAGCTTCTTGGAATCATTCAAACCGGCGATGGGTCGTGCCGGATCAAGAATTACCGCCGCCGTCACCACCGCGCCCACCAGCGGGCCGCGACCGACTTCATCGACACCGGCAAGCAGCAGGGCTTGCGGATCAGGCGCGAAGAAATCGTTTTGCGCGCGCTTTGCCGGAGTCATGGCTTTCTTCGGGCTCATGGCTGCGAATCGGTTTCAGTGCTACCGACAGCCGCAGCAGCGTCATTCCGACTCGCCAGCAAGCGCGCAATCGCCGCCGCGCCGGTGGCGCTGGCATCCTGGCGCAGGCTTTCATGCAGCTCAACATAAGTCGCCACGGTGGCTCTGACTTTGTCCGGCGCATTCAGCCAGGCGGCAGTCTCGCGTGCCAGATTCTCCGGTGTGGCCTGATTCTGCAGCAACTCCGGCACCAGACGCCGGCCGGCCAGCAAATTGGGCAGGCTGACAAAGGGGATTTTCACCAACAGTCGCGCAATCAGCCAGGTCAGCCAATGCAGGCGATAGGCCACGACCATGGGCTTCTTCAGCAGCATGGCTTCCAGCGTGGCCGTACCCGAGGCCAGCACGATGACCTGCGCCGCCGACATCACCACGCGCCCGACATCGTTGCCGATGCGTTGGTCAAAAACCTGAATCGGCAGCGCGGCATGTGCCTGCACAAGCGCATTGATCTGCTCGGCCCGCTCGGCGTTGATGGCCGGAATCAGGAATTTCAGCGTCGGAAATTGCTGATGCAGAATCTCGGCGGTGGCCAGCAACAGCGGCAGCAGGCTCGCCACCTCGCCACGCCGGCTGCCGGGCAGCAGCGCAACGGCACGACCATCAACAGACGAGCGCTCAAGTGAAGAGTCATCGCTCAGCCCCAACCGAGCCTGCGCCGCCATCGCGTCAGGCTCAATCGGCAACGAATCAGCCAGCGGATGCCCGACAAACACCGCCGGCACCTCGTGCTTGTCGTAAAAAGCTTTTTCAAACGGCAGTAGGCAAAGCATCAGATCAACACTGGCACGAATGCCCTTCACCCGCCCCTGGCGCCAGGCCCACACCGACGGGCTGACATAGTGAATCGTGGGAATGCCCGCCGGCTTCAAGGCCGCCGCGATACGCAGATTGAAATCAGGCGCATCAATGCCGATAAAGGCATCAATCCTCTCCGCTTGCAGGCGCTCGATGAGCTGGTCGCGCACGGCAAAAAGCTCGCGCAGCCGGCCCAGCACCTCGACCAGCCCCATGACCGACAAGCGCTCCATCGGCACCAGAGTCTCCGCGCCCTCGGCGAGCATCTGCGGGCCGGCAATGCCGATGAAGCGCGCGTGCGGATAATGCTGCTTGAGCGCCCGAATCAGCCCGGCGCCGAGCAGGTCGCCCGAAGCCTCGCCGGCGACGATGCCGAAGACCGGAGTCGTCGCGTGCATGAGCGGGCTTATCGGATGATGCCGCGCGTGGAAGCGCGAAGGGAATCGATGAAAAGCTGAACTTCCGGCGCTTTCTCGGCCAGCTCAGCGAGCGGCGCAAACGCCTCTTCCAGCGTAGTACCGTCGCGGAAGACCACCTTGTAGGCTTTGCGCAAGGCATTGATGGTCTCGGACGACCAGCCCTTGCGCTTCATGCCCTCGAAATTCATGCCGCGCGGAATCGCGGGATTGCCGCTGGCCATCACATACGCCGGCACATCCTTGAACAGCGTGGTGCCGCCGCCGAGCATGGCGTAGGAGCCGACGCGACAGAACTGGTGGATGCCCGAGTTGCCGCCGATGATGACGCCGTCGCCGATCACCACATGGCCGGCGATGCCGGCATTATTAGCGATGATGTTGTCGTCACCGACCATCACATCGTGAGCGAGATGGCTGTTGACCATGAGCAGGTTACGCGAGCCGATGCGCGTCAGGCTGTTGTCCTGAATCGTGCCGCGATGCAGCGAACAGGCTTCGCGAATCACATTGTCATCGCCGATTTCCAGGCGCGTGGGCTCGCCCCGGTACTTCTTGTCCTGGCAATCCGCGCCCACTGACGCAAACTGGTAGATGCGATTGCGCTGACCGATCACCGTCGGGCCGCTGATCACCACATGCGGGCCTATCCAAGTACCGGCACCAATGACCACATCCGGGCCGATGATCGAGTACGGGCCGACCTCGACATCCGCTGCCAGCTCGGCGCGTGGATCAATGATGGCGGTCGCATGGATTCGGCTCATAGCACTTGCTCCGCAATCAGCTGCTCTGCAATCAGAAGATCAGCACTCGCCGCCAGTTCGCCATCGACCAGCGCGCGACAGGAAAATTTGAAGATATGGCGACGGCTGCCCGTCAGCGTGGCCTCCAGCGTGAGCCGGTCACCCGGAATAACCTGGCGCTTGAAGCGCACATTGTCAGCACCGGCAAACACATAGAGATGACCGGTTTGCGGACTTTTATCGTAGGTGTAGAAGCCAAGCACGCCGGCGATCTGCGCCATGGCCTCGATCATCAATACGCCTGGCATGATGGGCTTGCCGGGAAAGTGACCCTGAAAAAAATGCTCGTTAATGGTTACATTCTTGTAGCCCACAATGTGCTTGCCCGCCTCGATCTCGATAACACGATCGACCAGCAGAAACGGGTAGCGTTGCGGCAGGTAATGCATCACCTGTTCAATGGTCATCATCTCAACTCTTCTCCAAAGCTTTTACGCGCTGCGCCAGTTCATCGATACGGCGCAGGCGCACAGCCATTTTCTTCCAGTTATCAGTGCTGTCGAAAGCAGTTCCCGACGAATACGAGCCCGGCTCGCTGATTGACTTGGTAATCATGGTCATGCCGGTAATCTGCACGCCATCACAAATCTCAATATGCCCCACGATGCCGACACCGCCAGCCAGAATGCAGTGCTTGCCAATGCGCGTGCTGCCGGAAATACCGCAGCAGGCGGCAATGGCGGTATGCGCGCCGATGACCACATTATGGGCAATCTGCACCTGGTTATCGATGATCACGCCGTTGTGAATCTCGGTGTCTTCCAGCGCACCACGATCAATCGTGGTGTTGGCACCGATATCCACATCATCGCCAATCACGACGCGGCCGATCTGAGCGATCTTGCGCCAGACGCCGCGCTCGTTGGCGAAGCCGAAGCCATCGCCGCCAATCACGGTTCCTGCATGAATATTGACGCGATCCCCGAGCACACAATCGTGATAAATCACGACGCGGCTGCGCAATCGGCAATTGGTACCAATGCGCACACGATCATGCACCACGGCACCAGCCTCGATGACGCTGCCCTCGCCGATCACCACACCCTCGCCAATCACCGCCAGCGCACCGATGCTGGCACTGGCCGGAATCTCGGCCGACTCGGCAATCACGGCACTGGGGTGAATGCCGGCAGGCAGCGTCGGTGTGCGATCAAATCGGTGCGACAAGGTCGCGAAGGCCACATACGGGTTCGCCAGAAACAAGGCCGGCCCGGTGTAATCGCCACGATCCTGCGGGCGCATCAGCACCGCACCGGCGCGTGTGCTGGCCAGCAAGGGCCGATAGCGTGGATTGGCGAGGAAGCCGAGCTGATGCGGCTGCGCATTCTGTAAGGTGCCCAAGCCGGAGATGACATGGTTTGCGTCACCTTGCAGTTCGGCATTCAGCTCCTGCGCCAAGGCACCCAAGGTAATGTCTGACATGCCGTGAGCTCCGCGCAGGTTGACTTATTTGACCGCGTTCAGACGATCAACAACGCGTTTGGTCAGATCCAGATCGGGGTCGGCATAAACGACTCCACGACGATCAATAATCATGTCGAAATTTCCGCTTTTGCGCAGCTCCTCAAGCACCACCTGCATGCTTGGCAACAGGCGATTGAGCAACTCCTGCTGAGCATCTTGTGTACGCTTTTGCACTTGCGCGATCAGCGCATTGAACTCATTCGCTTTCTGGTCGGCCTGTTCGCGCAAGGCTTTCTTGTCGCGCTCGCTCATGGTCGCAGCTTCTTTAACGAACTTTTCTTCCATGCCCTTGATGTCACGGCGCAGCTGCTCCAGCTTGTCGCGCTGCGGCTTCATATCCACCGCCAGCTTTTCCTGCGCCGCTTGAGCGGCATTGGTGCCCAACAAGGCTGCCTCACGATCCAGCGTCGCAACACGCGTAGGTGCATTCGCTGCAACAGCAGACCAGGCAACTGCCGAGACCGACAGCAAGCCTGCTGCCATTACTACAGAACGAAACATTTTCATCAGATTAGAATCCTTGTCCGAGGGAGAACTGGAAAGCTTGGGTGTCGTCGTTTTCTTTCGAATTCAGTGGCTTGGCAATAGCAAATGTCAGCGGTCCGATCGGTGTGATCCAGGACATGCCAACACCAACGGAGTAACGCAGATTGCCGAGTGACGGCTTGAAGTCCTCGCCACTCACACTTTTGCTATTGGTATCAAAGACATTGCCGACATCGAAGAACGCCAACGTGCGAATTTTGCTCTTGTCTTCAATGAACGGGACTGGAAAGATCAGCTCAAGCCCACCCTCAACTTGAACATTACCACCGATCGACTCCGACTCTGACAACAGTACTGCTGGATTCGAGAGCGATAGGCGCTGACTGCGCGGACCCATCGAGTTATCACGATAGCCGCGTACCGAGCCGAAGCCGCCGCCAAAAAAGTTGCGATAGAACGGCAGGCTACCGCCACTAAGGGCATCGCCATAGCCGAGACGAGCATAGCCACGACCAACCCAGTCGCTACGTACCGGGAAATAGCGCTGAGCGTTGTAGGTCAGCTTGTAAAAGCTGACATCACTGCCGGGCAGGCCCAGCTCCATCGCTACTGATTGCGATGCGCCCGCAGTCGGGAACGTGCCGCGATTAAGCGTATTACGGCCCCATGATGCCGTGCCGGTGTATGTCATCAAGCTATTACCATTTTCATTGGTAAATTTGTATACCGCTTCCGACGGGTTCACACCGAGATTGATCTTTGTCTGATCAATGCCCGCCGAGAAGCTAATAGTCTCGGTCTCGTCAATCGGATAGCTGAAGCTGATGTTGGCACCCAGCGAATCTGTGGAGTAATTACTGATGTTGAGGTTATCGAGCTTGGTTTGGCGCAGATAGAAGTTATAGCCGCGGCTGATACCTTCCGGCGTAAAGTACGGGTCGAGAAAAGACACATTATAAGAATTGCGTACATCAGAACGGTTCAAACCTACCGATACACGATTACCCGTACCAAGAAAGTTGCTCTGACTGACATTGGCACCAAAAACCAGACCGGCATTCTGCGAATAGCCAAGGCTGGCGCTGATCGAGCCCGAAGCCTGTTCAGTTACAGCAACATTGAGATCAACCTGATCCGTAGTGCCTGGCACCCGCGCATTGTCGATTTTGACATCACTGAAGAAACCTAGTCGCTGCAGGCGCACTTTCGACAAGTCGATTTTCTCGACCGATGCCTGTGCCCCCTCAAATTGACGCATTTCGCGACGCAACACGCTGTCATCAGTCTTCAGGTTACCGGCGAAATTGATACGACGCACCGACATGACACGGTTGGCATTGACATAGAAAACAATCTTCGCAGTATGCGTGTTGTCATCCAGTTCCGGCACACCTTGCACATCGGCCAACAGGTAGCCGTCACGACCTAGACGCCGCGTGATGATTTCGTTGGTCAATGTGACCACTTTCTGCGAATAAACCTGACCAGGCTGTGCCAGTAGCAGGCCTTTTAAGTCAGACTCAGGCACAGGCAGCTCGCCAGCCAATCGTACATCCCCAACCTTGAAGGGCTCACCTTCAGTGACATTGATATCGATATAAACCTGATCCTTGTTCGGCGACAACGAGACCTGTGTAGAGTCAACAGTAAAGCGCAGATAGCCACGATCCAGATAGTACGAACGCAGTGTCTCAATATCGGCCGTAAGCTTTTCGCGCGAGTACTTGTCATCACCATAAATAAACGAGAGCAAATGCTTGGACTGAAGCTGCAATTGATTAAGCAGCACAGGGTCCTTGAAAACATTGTTGCCATTGATACTGATCCGTTTGATACGGGCAGTATCGCCTTCCTTGATGGTGATGCTCAGACTCACACGGTTACGCGGCAAGGGCTTGGCGGTCGCTGTAACAACAGCGCCATAACGCCCCTGTGCAGCATATTGACGCTGCAGCTCAAGACGAACCTGATCAAGCGCGGCCCGCTTGAATACCTCGCCCTCACTCAGACCAATAGTCTTCAGACCCTTCAGCAGGTCTTCCTTGTTGATGGACTGGTTGCCACTCAATTCAATCGTGGAAATGCTCGGACGCTCCACTAGGCGTAGCACAAGGGCGTCACCGTCGCGCAGTGCCTGCACATCTTCGAACTGACCGGAAGCAAACAGCGCACGAACCATATCGGCACTGCGCTCATCCGTAATCGTTTCTCCAGCAGCAAGCGGTAGCAACGCATACACACTGGAGGCCGATAAACGACCCAGACCTTCCAAACGAATGTCTTTGGCCACAAAGGTATCGGCATGTGCAGAAATGCTGGCAATCGCCAACGCAAGCGGCAATACAGCCATGTGAGGCCAGCAGTTACGTGTCATTTGCAAAGTAATCCCAAATCAAAACAAGCGACGAATATCGTTCAAGATGGCTAGCAGCATGACACTGCCCATAAGAGCGACGCCAACGCGCAAACCCAGCAATTGCACAGCCTCAGGCAGAGGCCGACGGCAAACTGCCTCGATCGCGTAATAAAGCAAATGACCACCATCCAATACCGGGATAGGCAGCAAGTTCAACACGCTAGATCGGAAGAGCGTCGTGTAGGGAAA
>CALEYY010000159.1 GCA_937928295.1 uncultured Moraxellaceae bacterium | reverse complement strand
GACCCAGACGGTGAAGCTCTACGGCAGCGAGGTGACCACCGTGCAGGGTTACGTGGAGACCGTGCCCATTCCCGATGTGCCGGACGAGGAGTGGTTCCGCGATCATGGCCTGATCAAGAACGAGGACAGGCGTAGCGCCTCGCGTTTCCCGCTGCTGGGTCAGATCCCGCTACTCGGCAAGCTGTTCTCAAACGAGAACCGCACCCGTAACAAGAGCGAGATCGCGCTGCTGATCACGCCGCACATCGTGCGCAACCAGGGCGCGGACAGCCAGTATCAGGCCGAATTCGCCTCTGGCTCGCTGGACAAGGCCGGCACGGAAGGCTTCCTAATCGGAGACAGTGGCGAGATACGCATGGGACAGGATCAGGGTCGTGATAAACCGGAAGCCGCGCCGACCGCCAAGCCTGAGGAAGGCCGGGCCATCAAGCTGCTGGACATGAACAACACCAGGCCGGCGCTGTTTCTGAACGCACCCGCCATTGCCGCTAAGGGCAAGGAGTTTGTGGTCACCATCTCGACCAGTGGCTCTGGGCGGCAGGCCATGGCACTGCAACTGGACTATGACAGCACCCGCCTGCAGCTCATCGGCGCACGCGCTGCCGACTTGCAGACTCAGCTGGAGATAAACAACAAGCCGGGGAACCTGGGCATGAGACTCCAAGGCTCGATCGAAGGGGGCCGCCCGCTGATCATCCTGACCATGAAGGCCACGGATGGGATTGCCAGCAGCACGCCACTGGCACTGACTGAAGTCGCTGCGCCAGGACAGGCGGCACCGAGCGAGGTACTAGAGAGAACTACTACGGAAGTACAGGTCAATTGAGAGGCATTAGGTGGCATCACGCCAAAACAGAAGCACAACCGATTTTTAATAAAAAAATGTACACAACAAGCCTTACCAAGACAACATAAGGAGAGCGGTCCTAGAGCCGCTATGTCATAGAGTTAATTTAGTAATAGACGGTACTGCACTCGATTCACCCACCCTTCGGTGCCAGACCGTTCCAGAGCATGGCCACGGTACGCTCCACCAGCTGACCATCGGCAAAGGTTTCGGGCTTCATGACCCAGGTCAGCATGAAGCCATCTATCAGCGCACACCAGAAGATGGATACCGTATCGGCGTCCAGATCAGGGTCGGTGATGCCGGCCTCGACCATGCGCGTCACCATCTCTTTTGCCAGCAAACGGCCATGGTCGTACAAATGCGCCATGCTGCTGGCAATCTGCTCGTCGCGCGTGCGAGACACAAATTCGAGGTACAGGCGCGGCCAGTCGGCGTTGTCGTGAAAGCGATTGAGCATGTCGCGCAGCATGGCAGCGATGGCCTGCTGCCGCGCCTGCGCCGTTGGTGCCGCGAGAGCTCGCTCTAAATCGCCGGCCAGCGGCGCGGTATGTTGCTGAAAACGGTACTGAAGCAGTGAAGTAAACAGGTCGTTCTTGCTGCGAAAATGCCAGTAGATGGCACCTTTGGTCAGCTCGGCCTCGGCGGCGATCTCGTCGAGACTGGCTCGCTGGAAGCCTTTGCGGGCGAAGACGCTGACCGCAGCAGCCAGAATGCGCTCGCGAGATTCGCTGGGCTGCTCACGGCGCTCACTAACAAGACGGCTGGCAACACGCTTTTTGCTACACAGGGGCATGGGCTGGTTCCGCGATGACATACCGGCAGTATGCCATAAGCCAAGCCTATTCCGCTGTCACCTGCCAAACCGCATACCCCGCCGTGAGCGTGACGGCTGCCCGACCCTCTTCGGCGATGGCCACTTGCAGATGCGCGCGCGCCTTGCCTTTGCTGCGAATTTGCACGGCGGTGGCGGCCATGTGTGCAGGGTCAGGCAGCACCGCCGTCGCTGAAAAATCTTTGCTGACCGGGTAGCGATATTTGATCTCAGATTCATACACCGCCACATGGCAGGCGCCCAGATGCTCGCGTGACCAGAGCATGAGTGCGGCCCAGCCGGTGACTGTCACCAAGCTGGCGAGCGCGCCGGCAAAGGCTGTGCTTTTGTCGTTGATGTTGGGTTGCAGCGGTGCTTTCAGGGTCAGCGAATGGCCATCCCAGGCGACGGCTTCGAGCTGCATGAAGGCGGCCAGCGGAATATCGCGCTGCAATTCGGCCATAAAGGCCTGGGCTTCGGCCAGACGCGTCATGCCGGTACACCTGTCCAGGCGGAAAACAGGGATTCGGGGCGCGCCGGGGCGGCTTTGCTGCCGGCGGCCGTGCCAACATAGATGAAACCGCCGATCTCTTCGTTTTCTGTCAGCCCCAGACCTTGCTTGACGGCGCTCAGACCGGTCAGGTCGCCGGTACGCCACATGGCAGCAAAGCCTTCTGCGTGCAGCGTCAGCAGCAGATTTTGCACGCTGGCACCGAGGCTTAGCCATTGCTCCCAGTCGGGCACTTTGGCTTGATCCTGGCGCTTCAATATCGCCACGATGATCATGGGCGCGCGCAATGGCATCTGCCGCAATTTGCTCTGTTCTTGCGCGGCTCGTTCGGGGTTGGCCTCTAGCATGGCTTGATAGAACAGCTCGCCCAGCGCCACAAGGGCATCACCTTGAATGGTCAGGTAACGCCAGGGCCGCAGCAGGCGATGGTCCGGCGCAGAGCCGGCGGCGTCGAAAGCGCGGGACAACGCACCGGCGTCCGGCACCGGCAAGGCCAGTTGCGCGATAGAGCGACGGGTCAAAATGGCTTCATGTAGCTGCATGGCATTGCTCCTGCGCAGATTGCTCTTGCGAATGTGGCTTCTGAGCATTCGGGCACAGTCGCGCCGATTGCACCTGCTGTTGTGCTGCATCCGCCTCGGCGACCAGCCGCTGCATGAGCACGGCACAGGTCGGGATGTCATGAATCAGGCCCTGCGTTTGCCCGATGAGCTGGACGCCGCGCACCTGATCGCCCTCCAGAATGGCAAGGCGGATACGCTCGACGGCGGCACCGAAGTAGCTGAGCTTCAGTGTCATGGCCAAGCCATTTTCGCGCCAGGTCGCCAGCACCTGCTTCAGGCTCGTGCCCTGCTCGCGCATGAGCTGCAGCGATTGCCAGATGGCACGCCAAAGCGTCAGCGGCTTGCGAGTAACCTCAACGCTGTTCGGGGTGCGCATGATGCGACACGGCATGCCGTCGAAATTGCTTGTGTAGAGCGTGTCTTCCACGGCTTTCTCCAGCACCATCGCCTGGGTTTTGGCGTGCAGCGGGCTTTCCGTGGTCATCGCCCAGCGCGTGCCCATAGCCACGGCATCGCCGCCGAGTGCGAGCGTGGCGACCAGCCCGGAACCCTGCGCGAAGCCGCCAGCGGCAATCAGCGGCAGGCTGGTCACTGCGCGAATGGCCGGCAGTAAGACCAGCGTGGTGACTTCGCCGCCATGTGCTGCAGCTTCGTGGCCGGTGACGATCAGGGCATCGGCGCCATCGCGCTCGGCCGCTTGCGCATGCTTGGCGGTGATGACAGTAGCGATGGTCTTTCCGCCATAAGCCTTGGCGCGCTGGCACAGCCAGTCGCCCTTGCCCAGCGAGTAGTTGATGACCGGCACCTGCTCATCCAGCGCCACTTCGGCGTTTTCACGCGAGCCTGGCATAAGCAGCGCCAAGCCTACGCCAAAGGGCTTGCGGGTGAGGCTGCGCGCCAGCCGAATCTCGGCCCGCGCCTGCTCCGGCTTGAGATGGCCGATCTGGATCAGGCCAAGACCGCCGGCTTCGCTGACGGCGGCTGCGAGCTGAGCGTTAGACACATAGGTCATGCCGGAGCAAATAAAGGGATGCTCAATGCCGAGCAGTTCGGTGATGCGGGTTTGCCAGGTCATGCGTCAAATCTCGCGTGCAAAGCGGTTTCGATAGATTGCCAGGTTTGCGACGGCAGCAGCCAAGTCTGAGCGGTCAGCAGACACTGCCGGGCGGCGGGCACCAAGGCCGGCTGCTCAGCCATGGCATCCCACTCCGGCGCATGCGCCAGGCCAATGGTACGGCGAATCAGCTCGACGCCGGCGAATGCTAGGCTGTCTTGCAGCAGCTCTTGAATATAGGCGGCGATGTAGGCTTCGCTCTGCCACTCGCCGGCCACGGCCTGGGTTCGCGCCAGTTCGGCAAATTGCTGGCTGAAAATCTGCCAGATTTCGGTGGTGAGCTGCAGCATGTTCATGCCGGGCGCTGTTTTGTCAGACGCGGCTTTCGCTGAAGCCACTTTTGCAAAAACCGGCTGGCAAACATGGCCAATGTACAAATGGGCGATCAGGCAGCCCAAGTCATAGGCCATGGGGCCATAGAAACCGAATTCGGGGTCGAAAACACGGGTGTCGGTGGCGGTCACCAGCATCGAGCCGGTGTGCAGATCGCCGTGCAGCAAGGCCTCGGCCGAGGTCATATAAAGCCGCTTCATGCGCAGGACGGCGGCATACAAGGCGTTATCACAGCGCAGGGCATCTGCCGTGGCGGTCAGATCCGGGTGACAATGATTGTGTGCATGCTGCTGCAAAGGCTGCGTGAAGCAGACATCTTCCTGCGCCTTGACCAGCACCGGATTGATGAACTCGGGCACGCGCGCCTTCTTTTCGCCCGATGGCAGCGCCAGGTCCGAGCTGAAAAACAGCGATTTGGCGAGAAACTCGCCCAGGTGCGCGGCCAGCAGCGGATATTGCTGCTGCGCTTGCAGGCCGGCGCGCAGAATCACATGCGGGCGCAAGTCCTGCATGATGCAGACAAACATCGCGGCATCGAAGTGATAGACCTCGGGCACGAACGCCGGGCAATGCGCCACATAACTTTGCAGGATGCCATGCTCACGCACCGCGCGATCCAGCGGCAGCTTGAAGTCCGGATATTTGCGCGCCCACGGCAGCGATTGCTTGACGATGATCGAGCGGCCAGCCGAATTGCTGACGCGGAAGACCAGATTGACATTGCCGTCGGCCAGGTCCTCGCAGCGGAGATCGGTTTGCGCACCTAGCAGCTGCTGCGCCAGACCGGTTTTCTGCAACCAAGGCACTACCGTACCCGTTTCCAAGGCGTAATAATGTTCTGAAGAAAGCACGCCAAGCTCCTGAATTAATGTCGTTTTAGGATTTTTCTGGCCAGGCTCATGCGATGCACTTCGTTAGGGCCGTCGTAAATTCGGAAGGCGCGGGCATCGCGGAAAATACGCTCGACGATGCTTTCGCTGGTCACGCCACGGCCGCCCAGTACCTGCACACTGCGGTCAATCACGCGCCAGATCGCCTCCGAGCTGATGACCTTGGCCATGCTCGATTCAACATTGCCCTGCTCGCCCTGATCCAGCACCCAGGCGCAATGCTGAATGGTCAGCCGCGTGCTGTGGATGTCCATTTCGTTGTCCGCCAGCTGGAAGCCGACGCCCTGATGCTCAAGCAGCTTGCGCCCAAAGGATTCGCGCTGCTGCGCATATTGCGTGGCGACTTCATGCGCCCGCCGCGCCGCGCCCAGCCAGCGCATGCAGTGTGTAAGACGCGCCGGCGCCAGACGCACCTGGGCATAGCGGAAGCCTTTGCCGATTTCACCAAGCACATCCTCGGCCGGCACATACAGATCTTTCAGCGCGATGACGCCGTGGCCGCCGCTGAAGCAGGAGTCCAGCGAATCCATCATGCGTTCGAGGTGAAAGCCGGGCTTGTCGGTGTCAGACAGGAACATAGTGGCCGAACCATCCGGCATCTTGGCCATGATGATGGCGACACTGGCGCCCTCGGCCCCGGTGATAAACCACTTGCGGCCGTTGATGCGATAGCCGTCACCATCCGGCGTCGCCGTGGTGGCCAGCATGCTGGGGTCGGAGCCGGCACCGTCGTCGGGCTCAGTCATGGCGAAGCAGGAACGAATGCGGCCATCCACCAGCGGCTGCAACCAACGCCGCTTCTGCGCCTCGTTGGCGACGACCTCCATGAGGTGGATATTGCCTTCGTCCGGCGCATGAATATTGAGCGCAATCGGCCCCAGCGGCGAGTAACCGGCCTCCTCAAAGACTACAGCCTTAGCCAGATGCGACAAACCCAGACCACCGAGCTCGACCGAAGCATGCGGCGTCAGCAGGCCAGCGGCGCGGGCCTTGGCGATCAGCTCATTGCGCAGCTCGGTCGTCGGGCCGTGCGGCGTCTGGCGAGCGTCGCGCTCATAGGGAATCACTTGCTCGGCAATGAAATGGCGAACCTTGGCCTGCAGGGCCAGCAAATCGTCGGACAGGGCAAAATTCATCACTACTCTCTTTTCAGTGCATTATTTCAAGCTTGCCGGATCATGCCGAAACTCGCCGCCTCATGCGAGTCTTCATGCGCATTTGACCCGAACGCCAGCCGCGCTTGTTGCCGAAACTGTCGCGGCGTCTGGCCCAGCCAGCGCTTGAAGGTACGGCTGAAATTCGAGGTATCAACATAGCCTAGGCGGCTGGCGATGGCTTCGATGCTCAGCTCGGTCTGGCGCAGCAGCCAGCAGGCACGCTCTTCACGGACCTCATCGAGCAGCTGCTGATAGCGCTGCTGCTCGGCCGCCAGCCGGCGAATAAAGGTCCGTGCAGACATATGCTCATGCGCCGCCATGGCATCGAGCGATGGCATCGCGCCCTCAGATTGCGCCAGCTGCAAACGCACGCGATGGCTCAGTGAACCGCCGGCTTGCAGGCGCTGCAACTGCAGCTCGCAGTCACGCACGGCCAGCTGCAGCGTCTCTTCATCGGCGGCCAGACTGGGGCTGGTGAGCAATTCGGCATCGATGCGGATGCGCAAACACGGCGCGCCGAAAGCGTTCGTGCGGGCCAGGCGCTGATACTGCTCCGCCCACGCTGGTCGGGCAAAAGGCCATTCGATGCTGAGCGCGGTCTGTAGCTCGCGCCCGGTCAGCGTGGTCAGCAGCTGCGCCAGGCCGGCGACCAGCATGCCGAGCAGATACTCCCGGATGTCGCCGAGGGGAACCCTCTCCTCCAGCTCAAGATGAAAGTCCGTGTCGAACCTGAAGTGAATGACCGCCATCTGCTGACGCATCGGCGAGAAGCGCTGAACCAGGCACAGGGCATCGCTCAAGTTGCGACTGGCAATCATCGCCGCGCCGAGCGCGCCATGTGCCGATACCTGGGTTTGAAAGCCGACATCCATGCCCAGCCAAGGGCATTGCGAGAGCTGCAAGCATTGCCCGATGAGCCGACGCATGGCCTCAAAGCTGAGAAAGCCGTTGTCTTCATGCAGGCGCTGCCAGTCCAGACGCGTGCCGGCAAGGATGGCGTCGGGGGCAAATCCACGCCGCCGCATTTCAGCGCAGAGCAGGCGCGCATAGACCGGGTGCAGCGCCGGTCGCAATGGCCAGAATTCGTCTTTCACACGCAGCGCTCACAGAATTTGGCAACTAATGACGATTTAATGCCAGAAATCGCGGTGTTTTACCATGACTAATCGGTCTAATTTTAAGTCTCACTTTGTCAGGAGGCTGAAATGCCTGCATCTTCTACTCATCCAAACACCCTCTCGACTTACACGGACAGCAAAAAAGGCTTGTGGTTACTTTCCACCTTTGCGCCGGCGCTGGGGCCGTTAGGTCCGTATCTCTATTTGCAAACCGGAAACACGCTCTGGCTGTGGATTTTCCTGGCCTTTTTCTACTTGGGCTTACCCGCCTTTGACGCCTTGGTAGGTGAAGACAAACAGAATCCACCGGAGTCTGCTGTACCGGCTTTGGAGCAAGATGCGTTTTATCGCTACATCACTTATGCCGCAGTGCCGATCATCGCTTTCGGCTTTATTTACAATGTGATCTTCTTGGCCACGCATAGCTTGAGCGCGTGGCATTGGCTGGCTGTTGCCATCACCACCGGTAGCCTGCTCGGCTTTGGCCTGAATCTCAGCCATGAAATGGGCCATAAAAAGCGCGGTTTGGATAAAGTTTTGGCCCTGATCACGCAATCGCTGGGCGGCTATGGACACTTCTCGGTCGAACACAATCGCGGCCATCATCGCCATGTGGCCACGCCGGAAGATCCGGCGACCTCACGCATGGGCGAAACCATCTACGGTTTTGTGCTGCGCGAGATGCCCGGCGCGTTCTTCCGTGCCTGGGAATTGGAGAAAGAGCGACTGGGCCGTCTCGGCAAAGGCGCATGGCATATCCAAAATGAAATGCTGCAAGGCGGCCTGATTACCGCCGCGCTCTATGGCACGCTGATCGCGCTATACGGGTTGCCGATGCTGGCGACTCTGGCCGTGATCGCGTTCTGGGGCGCGTTTCAGCTAACTTCGGCGAACTACATCGAGCATTACGGCCTGACACGGCAGAAGCTCGCCGACGGCCGCTACGAGCCCTGCCAGCCGCATCACTCCTGGAACAGCAATCACCTGATCTCGAACCTGATGGTGTTTCAGCTGCAACGCCACTCCGACCACCACGCGCACCCTACCCGCAGCTATCAGTCCCTGCGCGACTTTCCCGAGCTGCCAACGCTGCCGTCGGGCTATTTCGGCATGTTTCTGATCGCTTATGTGCCCCCGCTATGGTTCCGCGTGATGAACCCGCGCCTGCTGAAAACCGTTGGCCATGACCGCCGCAAGATCAGCTTCCTGCCCCGCAAGCGCGATACGCTGATTCGCCAGTACGGCATCGCATAGGGTCACTGCTGATCAGCCATGGCGGCCAGGCTGCGTGAACCGGTGATGATCATCTTCAGCATCAGCGCGGTCTGCTCCAACGTTTCGCGCTGCGCCTCCGTGCCCTGATCGGCCGCACTCGCCCCCATCACAAACACCAGCCGCGTAATAGCCCGCGCCAGCAGATCGGCGCGATGCAGCTTGTGCCCGTTCAGGGCCTCTAGGCGCAGCAAGTCCGTCATCAGCTCTTCTTCGAAGAACACCAGCTGCTTTTCCACCGCCTGTTTGAATGCCTCTGAGCCAACCTTGCCCTCGCGCAGCAGCAGGTCGAGATAGCCGGCCTCGGCGTTGAGCTGCTCCATGAACACTTCCAGCGAAGTGCGCACCACGCTGCGTTCGGCGCTGATGCGTTGGCGAGCCTCGCTGAAAACGCGGCGCAGGCTGCTGCCGGCCAGCTCGATCAGGGCAATCGCAAGGTCATCGATATCGCGGAAATGACGGTAGAAGCTGTTCGGGGCGATGCCGGCAGCCCGCGCCACTTCGCGCAGGCTCAGCGTGGATACGCTGCGGGTCGGGCCCAGCAAGGACATCGCGGCGGCAATCAGCTCATCACGCGAGATCACGGCCCGGCGACCTTGCGGCCCGCGTGCCAGACGCTCAGCCGCCAAAGTTGGCAGTTCTGGAGGGTTATTCATGCCGTAACACTCGTTTGAGATTGTCATTCTTATGGCCGGAGTATACGGCGAATGTGTCTGTACACTCATAAATACAGTCATATGGACATATGTCTAGATCGGAAGAGCG
>CALEYY010000158.1 GCA_937928295.1 uncultured Moraxellaceae bacterium | reverse complement strand
TCGAAATAGCGCGACACATCGTGCTGCACCTCACCCATGATCGTGGCTACGATCTTCGGCGCTTCGGCCTTGACGCGCTTGATGATGGCCTGACGCAGAAACTCCGGCATGCCCTCCCAGAGCCCCGGCTGATACTGATGCATAACCTCACGCACGATATCTTCGGACGCTTCCATCATCGGCAATTCGATTTCGCGAGCGATGCGTTTGGGGTCGAGGCGCGCGAAAATTTCTTCCGGCTTGATCAGCCGCTCGGTCATCAGGTCAACGGCGATCGTCGCCATTTTCACCGACTTGCGCGGCACAATGCCCTGCCAGCCGAAGAACGGTTTGATGCCCCAGAACTCGATGGGCTGGAACATCATCTTGATCGCCACCACTTTCGTGATGTAGCCGATCATCCCGCTAATGAAGGGAATGGAGACATAAAGCCAGAAGTGGGCCTGGAAATCGGCAATCAGTGCATCCATCGGAACCAGCCTAGAACAGTCGCAGGAACAAGAGTCGACCCAGAGGTCACATGAGCGGGCAGCTTACGATTTTGAGTGTCCAAGTTCAAATCGCATTGCACAAATATCGGACAGCGGCCCAAGCGGCCAAAATCGGCATCAAAGCCGTCGTTGACCGCTGACGATGGCTGCATGCGCCTCCGTATCCAGAAGCTGATAGCTGCGTGACGCCGCGTCGATAACAAATAGTGCATCGCTCAGGGTTGACGGATCGAAACCGTCTTTCTGCAGCGTGGTCTTCACATATTTAAAACTGGCTGTGGTCGCTATCTCGCCTTGCAAGCGTAGGAAAACCGGGCGCAAATGCTCGGGCAGCTTGCTGAACACATCCTGCGCCAGCGCGTGGATAGCAAACTCAGGCTGAGTCACGATCACCGCCATGCCGGCGCGACCATCGCAGCCCGGCACCGTCACGCCATATACCGTGGATTCGAGCACGCCGGCACAGCCGTTGAGCAAATTGGACACTTCAACCGTGGAGATATTTTCGCCCTTCCAGCGATAGGTATCGCCAAGCCGATCCGCAAACGACACCCAGCGCCCCGGATGCAGTTCAGCCAGATCGCCGCTGTTGAAGTAGTCGCTGCCATTACCGAACGGGTCGCGCAGGACCTTGTCCTGATTACGCGAGGTATCGAGATAGCCATCAAAACGCGTAGCCGCCGTGATACGGCCGACCAGAATGCCTTTTTCACCTGCGCCGGCGCGGATAAGATGACCCTTACTGTCGCGCAGGAATTCCTCGGTTTCTTCATTAATGCGCACCAACGCCTGACCCGGCATGAGCCGGCCCATCATGCCCGGCTTGTTTTCCAGATTGAGCAGCGCGATGTTGCCTTCCGTGGCACCGTAGAATTCGATGATGCGCGGCACACCGAAGCGCTCTTGGAAGCGCGTCCAGATATCGGCGCGCATGCCCGCACCCATGGCAGCTCGCAAGCGATGCTGTCGCTCCAGCGGATGCGCCGGTGCTGCTAGCAAATAGCGACAGATCTCGCCGATGTAGTTGAACAGCGTGGCTTCGTAGCGCACGCAATCGGCCCAGAATTCGCGCGCCGAGAACTTCCGGCGCAGCGCAAGCGCGGCCCCACTAACCAGTGCCGTGCCCAGCGCGGCAATCATGCCGGTGGCGTGGTAAAGCGGCATGGTGAGATAAATCACATCATCCCGAGACGCTTGGCTGATCACGCCAAAGCCGTGCGCCGCCGTGAGAAAGCGCCGGTTCCGGATGAGTGCCGCCTTGGGCAAGCCGGTGGTGCCGGATGTGTAGAGATACAGCATCACATCGTTGGCATGCTGGAGCAGCGTGCTGGCCGGAGTCACAGCATTTGTCGGCAGTGTAGCCTGGAGGCTTGGTGCTCCAACGTGATCGCCATCGGCGCAGAGCAGCTCGGGACTCAGACCTTCACCCACCAGCACCGACAGTGTCTCTATCACTGCCGGCAGATGCTCACCATCCGCTATCACCACCACGGGCCGGCAACTGCGCAGCACATGCGCTAGAGCATCACCTGTGAGCTGGGTATTTATTAGCGACGCAATCACGCCGATCTTGTTCAGGCCGAGGATGGCAAACAGCGCCTCCGGGCTACTCTCCACCAACAACGCCACGCAATCGCCATGGTGCAGGCCACGGGCATGAAAGCCGGCGGCAACGCGATTGGCCTTAAAATTCAGTTGCG
>CALEYY010000157.1 GCA_937928295.1 uncultured Moraxellaceae bacterium | reverse complement strand
CCTGCGCCCGAACATCTGGGGCGGTTTCAAGGACCGTTTTGGCATCGAAGAAGTCGCCGAGCTTTATGCGTCGTCGGAAGGCAATGTCGGCTTCACAAACATCTTCAATTTCGACAATACCGTCGGCTTCTCGCCCATGCCCTATGCGCTGGTGAAATACGACAAGGATGCCGAAGCACCGGTACGCGACAAGAAAGGCAACATGATCAAGGTCAAGCGCGGCGAAATCGGCCTGCTGATCGGCGAGATCACCGACAAGACTCCGTTCGACGGCTACACCGATCAGGGCAAGAACAGCTCCTGCATCTTCACCAATGTGTTCACCAAGGGCGACAAGTACTTCAACACCGGCGACCTGATGCGCGAGATCGGCTTCCGTCACGCCCAGTTCGTTGATCGCACCGGCGATACCTTCCGCTGGAAGGGTGAGAATGTGTCGACGACTGAAGTCGAGAACATCATGACGGCTCATCACGACCTCGCCGAGGCCGTAGTCTATGGCGTGGAAATTCCCAACACCAACGGTCGCGCCGGCATGGCCGCCATCACGCCGCACGACGGCATGACGACGGATTTTGACGGGCTGTATCAACACCTGAAGCGCGAGCTGCCGGCCTATGCCGTGCCGGTGTTCCTGCGCGTGAAAGCGGCTATGGAAACCACCGGCACCTTCAAGTACCAGAAGGCCGGGCTGAAGAAAGAAGGCTTTGATCCGGCCCAGTGCAGTGGTGAGGCCGTGTATGTGCTGCTGCCGGGCACCACGACCTATGCACCGGTTTGCGACGAGGTCTACGCCGACATCATCGCTGGCAAATTCCGCTTCTGAGAAAAGAGCCGCTTTTAAGAAAGAGCCGCTTCTAATCGCGAAACGGCTGCGTCAACATCTGACGCAGCCGTGACTCGCTGACCGCACCAAACTCCTGCAACCCGATCTGCATGCCGTCATGGCCGGCTTCCGGCTGCGCGCGATAGCTGCCAAACAGGCGATCCCACCAGGGCAGGCAAAAGCCGTAGTTGCTGTCCGTCTCGTGCTCGCGTCGCGAATGATGCACACGATGCATATCCGGCGTGACCAGAAACTTGCGCAGCCCGGCATCCAGAGCGAGCGGCAGACGCAGATTGGCATGATTGAACAGGGCCGAAGCATTCAGCATGACCTCGAAGATCAGCACCGCCAGCACTGGCGCGCCAATGACGGTAATCAGCAAACCCTTCCACACCATCGACAACAGAATTTCCAGCGGATGAAAGCGCAGCGCCGAGGTCAGGTCTAGCTGACGATCGCTGTGATGCAACCGATGCAGTCGCCACAGCCAAGGCCAGCGATGACTGGCAACATGCTGGCCGTAGATGCCGAGGTCGAGCAGCAGCAAGCTCAGCACCACGGCCATCCCGGCAGATAGTGGCCAGAGATTGAGCAGCCCCCAGCCCAGCGCATCCACCTGCATAGCCAGCCCAATGGCCGCTCCGGGAAAGACCACCCTGAGCAGCAAGGCACTCAGCACTTGCAGCGCCAAATGGCCGGGCCAGCGCTGACCACGCGACAAGGGCTGCTTGCGTCGCGGCCACAGGCTTTCCGCGCAGGCCAGCAACACAAATGCCGCGACAAAGATGCCCAGCCGCAGCGCAGCATCGGGCATGGTTAGTGACTACCTACCTGACGCCAGAGATGGCGCAGTAAGCGCGCCGTCACACGCGGCACCTCAACCATCGGCAAGTGCCCGACACGATCCAGAATTTTGACCTGCGCCTGCGGAATCAGCTTTTGAAACACATCCGTACAGCTCACATGCAGCACATGATCATCGCGACCCCAAAGTACCAGCGTCGGCACCTGCACGCTGGAGAACGCCGGCAGCGCCGGGTCGGGGTCCAGCGCCAGCAACTGGCGAAACAGATGCTCGTTGACATGTCGGCGCGAGATCAGGTCGCTGGACATCGCCGGAGCCATCAACGCCGCCAGAATTCGGCTAGACATGGTCATGGCCAGCAAGTCGAAAACACCTTTCAGGTTATGCGCGATGAGCCCGTTACGACCTTCCATCAAGCCCAGCTCAAATGGAGTGTGCTCCTTGCCGGCAACACCGGCCGCATTCATCAGCACCAGTGAGCGCACCAGCTGTGGATGCCGCCCCGCCAGCAGACCGGCCACACCGCCGCCCATGGAGTTGCCGACCACATGCGCCGGACCGCGCACCGCCGCCGGCAGCCAGGCGGCGACGCGAGCCACCTGCTCATCCATGCCATAGCGCGCCTCGGGATTGAACTGGCTTTCGCCCCAAGCCGGCAGATCCGGTATGAACAGGTGATAGCGTTTCGCCAGAAATGGCAACAGCGGCAGCCAGTTCTCCTTGCTGGCACCGAAGCCATGCAGCAGCACGACTGGCTCGCCGAGACGATTGCCGCCTTCCAGCCAGACCATGCGATGGCCATCCACACGCATATGCTGATGCACCAGCCCGGTGACCGGGCTGTGCAAGCGATTGAGCAGTGGCAACAGGCTGCGCGACCGCCAGCTTGCAACGCGCTCGGGCTTGGGCGGACGCGCCTTGGCGAGATAGACCGGCGCTACCTCAATGATGAATTCGCGCTCTAGCGCTTGCGGGGCAGACAGGGACAAAAGACACACTCCAGACAACGCCTATAGATAACGGCGACAAAGACCAGAGCATACGACTCGCTGACCGCCAAGTCAGCACTCAAGTCAGCACTAGAGCTCAGACCAGCTTGATCTGCGCCTTCACTTCGTTGCAGAAAAGTTCGAACTCGGCGCGCGCTTTCGGGTCAGACCACTCCAGCACGGTCAGCCCGCGCCCCAGCGCTTCCACATAGGCTGTGCGACTGGCGAGATGCGACTCCAGCTCTTTGGCGCGCAGAGCCTCCCCGGCTTCAGCCAGAAACAGGCTGGTGGCCTTGCTGGCCCGCAGACGGTTCCACACCAGTCTGGCCTTCAGGCGCTTGCTGGTTTTCTTGCCCTCGCGCACGGCATCCATGAGCTGTTCGGTAGACCAGACATCCGCCGGAGACGCCGACAGCGGCATCACCACCAGATCGGTGTAGGGCATGATTTCACGGAGGAACTTCAGGCTGCGCGGCGGCAGGTCGATGACCACCACATCGCAGAGGTCTTCGAGGCGCTCGGCCTCGCGCGCCAGATCGGCCACGGTATCGGCCAAGGCCACGATGATGTCGGGAAATTCGTCGCCGGCGGCCTGTCGCAGGCTGGCCCAACGCGCGGCCGTGGCCTGCGGCAAGTCGGCGTCAATCAGGCCGGTTCGAAACTCTCGCGACAAGGCACCCACTAGGTTTGTCACGATTGTGCTTTTTCCGGCGCCGCCCTTGAGTTGCGCCACGGAAATGAACTTGGCCATCTTGCTCTGCAAATAATGAGGTGGCTGTGAGTCTAGTCAAACTTGAATCAGATTACTGTTTCAGTTTCATGACAATACGCCACACATCAGGCATCCAGCGCCTGCAACCAGCGCGCAGTCGCCGGACGACTCAGGATCATCGGACCCATGCGCTTGCTGGTGCGTACCACCTCGGCCAGCTGCGAGCCCACGGCCATGTCGGCAATGGTTCTGTCCGGCCCGACCAGCCAGCCGGTGGCCGGCAAAACTAATTCGATTCGATCCAGATGACGCATGAATTCGGCCTCGACATCTGCCGCCGCCATGCGTCCCAGGCCCTGAAAATACAGCATCGCCAGCAAGCTCGACTTGAGTACCGGCTTGAGGATGGCGCGTTCGTAGGCGGGGCGCCCCTGCACCGCGACATCCACCGCCGCATTCAGCGCCTCGGGGTCTTTGGCGCGGAAATAGACCTCGTAGAAATACAGCAGCTCATCGGCCCAGTCTTCCCACAGCTCTACCTGCGCCTTCAGCGCCGGGTCTTGCGGATACAGCCGTGGCAGCTGCGGATAGGCATCGTCCAGATAGCGCGCGATGCGGGTGCTGTCTTGGATGCGCTGGCCATCGATGTCTAACACGGGCACCTTGCCGACCTTGCTCAGACCCTGAACCTTGGTCGCCAGCACGCCGTTGTAATTCACCGCCTCGAAGGCGATACCCTTGTGCCGCAAGGCACGCGCCACTTTCTGGCAGAACGGTGAGATTTCCCACTGATGCAAAACGACGCTCATAGCACGACCCTCGCGGCATTCACGGTGAGCGCGATCAGCACCAGCGACGACAGGAAGAATAGGGCAAAGCGGACCTCGATCTTATTGATCAGTGACTGCACCAGACTGTGCGCCACGCGCAAACCGACATAGGCCCAGGCCAGCGTCAGGCTGCTGCCCGCGCCCTGCCCGACCAGCGCCAGCACCAGCGCCACGGCGTAGAACAGCGTCGGCTGCTCCATGAGATGGTTGTAGTTGTCGGCCTTCCAGCGCACCTGCGCCGGCAGCGTGCTCATCTGCTCGCCACGCGGCGCAAACGAATCCAGCTTCATGCGCATCCGGCTGATGGCGGGAATGCGGGTGATATACATCCAGCCCCACATGATGTGCGACCAGACCACGAGGGCAATGACGGGGGCGAGGATGGGACTGTATTCAAGCATGGTGTGCTACCTGAGTGATCGAGGAAAATTGAGCATCCGAACAATAGCGCCGAGGGCGGCGTTATTGCCAGCAGGAAATACAGGGCTCACTTGCGCCCGCGCAACGCGGCGTCGAAGGCCAGACCTGCCCAGTAGCGAGCAGCGTCGGCATCATCAAAAATGTCTTCCGGGGCAAGGTAGTACGAGAGCTGCATGGGCTTGCCCTGGCGCAGATAGGTGAAGGGCGGCAAATCCAGCGCAAGGAATTCATGGCGCGACACGGCATCGGCCTTGAGATAGAGCTGCTCGCTGACCACCAGGCCGAACATCAGGCCATCGCGATAGATGCCGTGGCCGCCGAACATGCGGCGCAGGCGCACCTCGCCCAGGGATTCCAGCAGGTCGCGCAGATGACGTTCGAATTCGGCACTCATCCGGCGAGTGTGCGCAAGCGACCGCGGCGGAGCAAGCGCGGCCCGCCGCGCCTCCAGCTGCTCCACCTCCTGCACCGCCAGCGGTGCGCTGCGGCTGAGCAGGCTGGCGGCCGCCAGGGTGTTGTCCAGCACCGCGCGCACCCCGCCCAGCACGGCCTCGGCCCGGGCCAGGCGCTGGGCCACCTGGTCAGGGGGCGGCGGCCCGGCTGGCGCGCCGGCGTGCATCCCGGCCTGGGGGCCGGCTTCGGCCGCGCGCTGCATCCGCAGCGCCAGGCCGGCGGCCTGCAGTGCGCCACTGGCGTTGTGCAACGGCTGGCGGATCTCGTGCGCCAGCATCTGCAGCATGTGTTCACGCTCGGTGGCCAGGGCATCGCGCTGCTGCAGCAGGGCGCGCAGGTCCTGCGCCGCCGTTTCAGCCGCCTCGCGCCGGGCGGCTTCGGCCACCTGGCCCTCGCTGGCCAGCAGTTCGGCACGGCGGGTGATGTCGAGCAGCACCCCC
>CALEYY010000156.1 GCA_937928295.1 uncultured Moraxellaceae bacterium | reverse complement strand
GCGTCGAGCAGGTTCTGGAAGTTCGGGAGAGGGGAGCCGACGAAGTACACCGTCTCGGCGCCGCAGTCCTTCAGCTTCTGGATGTAGGGGGCCCACTGGGCCACGCCGGCGATCGGCGCCACCACGACCGGAGCCAGCGGCCCCGGCAGCAGGAAGTCATTCGCCGCCTGATAGCGATAGATGGTCAGGGCATTGGCATCGGCCACACTCGCCGGCTTGTCGGTGTACTCGACGCGCGGACTCCAGGAAACCTGGTCATAGGCACCGTCATAGACCGACTGAACCCGGAAATAGAGGCGATCGCCCTTGGCTACGCTCAACGCGCCCACTCCCGAGGGAGTCTTCACGGCATAGTCAGTGGCTAGGATGCGCTCATTCCAGAGCTCATTGCCCTTGAGCTGGATGACGACCCGCACGCCATCAGCTTGGGTATAACTGGTGCGATCATCGGAATTGTCCTGAACCAGCTGCACTGGCGCAGTCACGCTGACCACACCGCTCTCCGGCGCGACCCAGACGCGCACCGTGTCATGCAATGGATTGTTGGCAACCGCTTCGGCCTGCTCGGCCGGATCCGTGCTAGTCAGGCCACCGGCGATGGCCGAGCCCGCGCCAACCGGATTCGGCGTATCCGCGCTCAGTGCGGTGAAGGTCGGGTTGCCGCTGCCATCCAGGTGATTGAAGTAGGCCTGACCACGCACCACGATGTCTGTCAAACCGTCACCGTTGACGTCACTGAAATAGATGTCGCTGGAGGTGGTCGACTCGCCGCGACTGGTGCCGGCGAAGCCGCTGAACACGCATCCGGCATGCAGCTCGAAGCCTGTGCTGCTGCTCTTGGTTTCATCATGGTAGAACTGGCCGACGCCATTGATCGGACGAATCGCACCATACTGGCTGCCACCGCCCGGGCCGGAAAGGTTGGGGCGATAGCTCAGGCCACCATCCCCGATGAAAACCTTGTCCGGCAAGCCATCGGCATTGATGTCGGCCATGGCCAACAGGCCCTTGGTCTTGGTCTTGCCGGAATTGCGGTTGCCACCGATGGTCATGCTCTTGCAAGCAAGATTGCTATCGTTCTGCCCCACCGTGATGGCGATGTGATTGCCGTTGGTATTGGACTTGTTGCCACTCAGGGCGCTGGCCTTGTCATGGAAGGCATTCAGCGAACTGGTGAAGTCACCACGCACACCATCACTGCCCGGAGCCCAAGGCTCAACAACCTTGAAGGGCTGATAGCTGCCACTGGCATCACGAATGTCATCGAAATAGCCCAGCGTATGCGTGTTGAACACCGCGTCATTGGCATCGCGCTGAACGATGGTCTTCAGCAGCGTCTTGTTGAAGGCACCGACATCATAGTTGAAGTCGTAGCTGCGCACCGGCTGGCCGTTGAACTGCACGGCGACCTTGCGCAGCAGGTCGGCGGTGACCATCTTGAAACCCAGACGGGCATCGATGCCGACATCGACACGACGGCTCTCGCCAAGGTCGCGGTCGCGCGTGAACTGAACGCTGTACTTGCCCTCGCCGCCGTTATGACCGGTGTAGGTGATGCGCTGCACATAGAGCTGCTGGCCCGGCTCCGTGCCGCCGACCACACCGGTGTCCTGCACCTTGGCATGGTGGTAGCGCACGAAGTTGCCGTTGCTGTCGCGGCTCTCGACCAGCGCCCAGTGGCCTATGCGGCCATCGGCATCCTTGAGCACAGCGGTATCTAGCAGGCCCTGCTCTGGCGTACCGCCATAGAAGTGACGAGTGCCGTTCTTGTTGGTGGCCTCCCACCAGTACGCGGACGGACTGCTGCCGTGACGGACGATACGGCTGAACGCACCCTCTACGCGCGGATGGAACACCTTCTCGGCGCTGCGCGCCTGCAGATCGCCACGATGGGCCACCGGCGCCAGCTGCTCGCCATTGAACAGATAGGTCTCGGTTTCCAGTCCGGCGTCATAGCGCGGCACACCCCAGCGGGTGTCAATCGTCACCGCCGGGACCGACAGGCCCCAGCCAGTGCCCATCCAGCCATTGCCGCCGGCCGAGTTGTACTGCACCACCAGCTGCGGCTGCATGCCCTGACGACCGCCGGGCAGCTCCAGGCCATAGCTCAGGCGGGCATCGCCCATGTTGTTGGAGCTTGGCGCCTCGATCAGGTTCACCGCAGCGGCAGGGTTGGCCGCCTTCACATCCTTGAGCGAAGTCGGATTGAAGGTCTGGGTTTCCGGCGAGTCCGGGGTCTGGATGACCGCGTTGACCATGTCGGTGAAGTGATCCGTCAGCGACACCACTTCCTGCTTGCCCGCAATGATCTCGGCACGCTCCAGCGGTACCCAACGCCCAGTCGCTTCATCGAAGAAATAGGTTCTGATGTCGGCGGCGGTATAGCCCGCCGGCAGCAGTGCGGGCTCATAGCCCATGCGCACTTTGATTTTCTTGTTGAAGCGGCTGCCATGTGGCAGGAAACGGAAGCCCTTGTGCGTGCGCGTGACATTGACCATGCCCGGATCCAGCGCCGGAATGTCAACATCGCGAAGTGTTGTAATGGACAGCTTGCTCTTGTCGCGCTGAGCACCATCCGTGACTTCCAGCACGGCGCCATCGAGACCGATAATTTCAGCCTGGCCAGGCGTCTGCGCAACCTGCGTTGCCCCAGGAGCCGCCAGCGTGCGCTCATAGTCAAGCTTGCTTGCTGTGCGGAATGTGATGTTCTGACTGGCCATCTGACCATCGCCATAAACAGCGCTAACATTGATCGTCCAGCTTTCCTTAGCCGCAGCTGGTCGAACAATCAGAGCCTCGAATTCGCCGTTGACTGTCGGCACCTGCTGACCACCAACCAGCACCTGGGCAGCGGCATGACCCTGGCCACTGACAAAGCCCTTGAGGTACCCCTTGTTGCCGTAATACTTGCCGTCATTGGGACTGGTCACGACCAATGCACGCGCCCAGGCGCCATGATGGGCATGCCCTTGGGCACGCAGCTCACCCAAGGCCAAAGCACTGGGCAGCTGATCAAAGCTGACCCGCACAACGCGGGTCTCGCCAACCTTCGACAAATTGACGGTATTCCAGCCAGCCGCCACACGAACACTGCCTGCACTCACCCAGCCTTTGGCCGTCCATGCCTTCACGCTGGCATTGGCATAGCCATTGCCAGATGCCTGAAAGCTGAGCTGCTCGACCTGAGTCCAAGAGTCCAGCGCCGCTTCAATAGTGCTGCTCGGCAAAGTTTCCTGGCACGCCGCCAGTTCGCAACCTGACACCGATTCCTGCGTGGTGTAATGGGTTCGGGCGGCTTCAGATGTATAGCCCGATGCCTTGCCGACAGCCCTCAGTGCCGCTACAGGCACAGTCGTGTCAGTCCGACCATCGAACAGGGCCTTGGTCAAGGCTCCGGCATCACCACTGGCGCGGATACCGGTGATCAGCTGGGTAGCGGTGTCTTTCTCGACCACCAGACGCAGGTTGCGGATGCTGTATCCGTAAGGCGCGCCTTCGGGCAGCGTGAAGCGCACCACGTTGTCGCCGGTACGCAGCCAGGCTGGATTAACCGCCTCCTTCTGCGTGCTCCAGGCATCCGAACGCTGAACCAGATAGCCACCTACGGCCAACTGATCATTGATACTGTGCGTGACCCCCGCCTGATCCGCCAGACCGTTGACCTCATATACCATCCAGGCACGCTTGATGGCAGATGGCACGACACCCAGAGCGACATGGAAAACATTGTCACGCGGACTGTCGGCGATCTGACCGGACTGACCGATCAAGCCCTCTTCAGGCAAAGCCTTGTATTGCGCAAACTGACCGACGCTGGGCTCGATCATCTGCAAGGCCGCAGCGCCCGCCTCCACACCGGAGACCATGGCCTCAGCGCCACTCGCCGTCCAGAATTGAACCTCCTTCAGCCCCGGGCTCGTGCTGGTAC
>CALEYY010000155.1 GCA_937928295.1 uncultured Moraxellaceae bacterium | reverse complement strand
CTAAGGGTGCCTCGTTCGAGCTCAACGAAAAGCTCAAGACCTTCACGCGCCAGGCTCTGCATGCCCGCCGCTTGGGGCTGGTGCATCCAGGCACCGGTGAAAGCTGCCTCTGGGAATGCGAACTGCCGGCGGATTTTGTGTCCCTGCTCGACGCCATCAAGGCCGACGCGCAACCCGCCGCGACCTGACCCTCTGCTTCGGAGACAGCTTCCATGTCTGCAAAACAGCCTCTGGCCGATACCCTGCTGAGCCACTGCCTGCGCCCCGATTGGCCAGTGCCGGCGCATGTGCATGCGCTGGTCACCACACGGGCCGGCGGCATCAGTGCTGAACCATTCAATACGCTCAACCTCGGCGATCATGTGGGCGATGACCCCGCGCATGTGGCCAGCAATCGCAGTGCGCTGGCCGATGCCCTGAACCGGATTGCACCCGCGCAGTCGCCGCAATGGCTGAAACAGGTTCACGGCGTCCGCATCATCACGCCGCCAACAGATCCCGCTGAGCGCGCCGGGTGGATTCCCGAGGCCGATGCTGCCACGACCACACAGCCCGGCGTCCCCATCACCGTCATGACGGCCGATTGCCTGCCGGTTTTCTTCACGGATCGACAAGGTTCGCGCGTCGCGGTCGCACATGCCGGCTGGCGCGGTTTGTGCGATGGCATTCTGGAGGCCACGGTGGCAGAGTTTGCCGCGTTCGCTGCTTCTGTTGAAGTCATGGCCTGGCTAGGCCCGGCAATCGGTCCGGCTGCTTTTGAAGTGGGCGATGAAGTCAGAGCCGCTTTCATGAGCATTGATGCGCAGGCTGAACTGGCCTTCGTACCGGTGCTCAACAAGCCCGGCCACTGGCTCGGCGACCTTTACCTGCTGGCCCGGCAACGACTGGCCCGCGTCGGCGTGACGCAAGTCAGCGGCGGCACACACTGCACGATGACGGAATCCGCGTCGTTTTATTCGTATCGTCGCGATGGCCGCACCGGACGCATGGCCAGCGTGATCTGGATGTCGCCAATGACATCCCCAGCGAGGCCCGCATGACGCAAATCGTCGTGATTTACCACAGTGGTTACGGCCACACCGAGCAAGTGGCGCAACACATCGTCAAAGGTGCGGCCAGCGTGCCCGGCATCGAACCCGTGCTGATGTCGGTCGCTGATCTGGACTGGGCCGTCTTGGCCAAGGCCGAAACCCTGATCTTTGGCGCGCCTACCTACATGGGCAGCGTCTCCGCCGCCTTCAAGCAGTTCATGGACGACTCCTCGAAGATATGGTTCCAGCTCGGCTGGCAAGACAAGCTCGCCGCCGGCTTCACCAACTCCGGCGCGCTCAGCGGTGACAAGCAAGTGGCCCTGCTACAGCTGCAGACCTTTGCCGCCCAACACGGCATGCACTGGCTGAGCTTCCCCTTGCAGCCTACCGGCACCGGCCCACAAGACCTGAACCGCCTTGGTGCCAACAGCGGCCTGATGACGCAGTCCGACAACGAATCGGCTGATATCACACCACCGTCCGGCGACCGTCTCACCGCTGAGCACTTTGGCCGTCACATTGCGACCTGTACCTTGCGCTGGGTTCGCGGTGCGCTCGTGTCCGAGTAATACGCTCCCACTTGATGGCTGCTGACTTGATTTCTCGCTGAACTGCCCAATCTCTTGAACATGAAGCAAAGACTCTGCCTCGAGTCTGACCCCAACATGTTCAGGAGGTTGTCATGCGTCTCGATAAACTCACCGCGGCACTGCAAACGGCATTGAGCGATGCCCAATCGCTGGCCATCAGCCGCGATCACAATCAGCTCGATCCCTTGCACCTGCTCGCGGTCTGGCTGAAGCCGTCGGATGCGGTCATGGCACCGCTGCTGCGTCAGGCCGGCGTGCCGATAGCGCGCGTGCAAACCGAACTTGAGGCCGCGCTCACCGATCTGCCGCGCATGATCCGTCACACCGGCGATGTCGTGCCCAGTCCGGAGCTGGTCAAGGTGCTGAACCTGGCCGACAAACTCGCGCAGCAGAAAAACGACAGCTTCATTGCCAGCGAATGGGCCTTGCTCGCGCTGTTCGACAGCGGCTCTGCCGCCGGCAAGCTGCTGCTGCGTTGCGG
>CALEYY010000154.1 GCA_937928295.1 uncultured Moraxellaceae bacterium | reverse complement strand
GATGGCAACCTGCAAAGCGCAGTTTTATGCGTCATGCAAGGGTTCGCCATAAGGCAGAGGGTGAACACGCTCTGGCCGCCAGACTCAGCGTATTGGAGCGACGCTGAACGGGCGCATTTTAGTCATAACCGCTGGAATGCGCACTGAAAAAGTATGGCTATTCGGCCGGTTTTTTGAAGAATTAGATGTGTGGACTGGTAGGCATCGTTTTCGGCGACGCTGGTGCTTGCCATGCCTTACCTTGGCGCAGTTTGTGCATGCTCGAAAAAAGGGCGCGCTATGAAGGGCTGCCCAAATTCAGTTCGCTGCCGGTTTTGTGTCTTGGGCGGATTGGCGTGAAGCAAGTATGATGTACTTCTCCATTCCGGTCGGCAGGGCTGTTAATGCAGCGTTCTGTCTATATTTATCAAGGGGTTAGTTATGAAGATGATCACCGCAGTCATCAAGCCGTTCAAGCTCGATGATGTTCGCGAGGCACTGTCCGATATTGGTGTAACCGGCCTCACCGTCACTGAAGTGAAAGGCTTCGGGCGTCAGAAGGGCCATACCGAGCTCTATCGTGGTGCAGAGTATGTGGTCGATTTCGTGCCAAAAGTCCGTCTCGACCTCGCCGTCAGCGAAGAGCAGCTCGACTCCGTGATTGAAGTCATCACGAAAGCAGCGGCGACCGGCAAGATTGGCGATGGCAAGATTTTCGTCACTGACCTCCTGCATGTGGTGCGCATCCGCACCGGCGAAACCAACGACGACGCGCTCTAAGCGTCGCTCATTCCCTAGTTGAGGAGAACACCATGCTCAATCGCGTGGCGGGCGTTATCAGCCTTTTCTTGTTGCTGCCCGGTCTGGCGCTGGCCGCAGACGCGCCGGCATTGAATGCCGGCAACACGGCTTGGATTCTGACGGCAACGGCGCTGGTGCTGTTCATGACCTTGCCGGGCCTGGCGCTGTTTTACGGCGGTTTGGTGCGCAGCAAGAATGTGCTGTCTATCTTGATGGCGTGTTTTGCCATTGCTGGCGGCGTCAGCGTGCTCTGGCTGCTCGGCCTGTATTCGCTGACCTTTAGCGATGGCGGCGCAGTGCAGGACTGGATCGGCGGTATCAGCAAGATCGCCTTTGCCGGCATGAATCGTGAGTCCTTGCAGGGCGATATCCCGGAAGGCTTGTTTGCAGCCTTTCAGATGACCTTCGCCATCATCACGCCGGCCTTGATCATTGGTGCCTTTGCCGAGCGCGTGAAATTCTCGGCCACGCTGATTTTCTGCCTGTTGTGGACCGCGGCTGTCTATGTGCCCGTGGCGCACTGGGTCTGGGGCGGCGGCTTCCTGGCGCAGCGCGGGGTTATCGACTTTGCTGGCGGCATCACCGTGCATATCACGGCCGGTATGGCGGCGCTGGTGGCGGCGGTGGTCATCGGCCCGCGTCATGGCTTTCCGAAGCAGCCCATGGCTCCGCACAATCTGACCATGACGGTGATTGGTGCCGGCATGCTCTGGGTCGGCTGGTTCGGCTTCAACGCCGGCTCGGCACTGGCGGCCAACGGCTCGGCCAGCATGGCCTTGCTGGTCACGCATATCTCGGCCTCGGCCGGTGCGCTGGTGTGGATGCTGTGCGAGTGGAAGCGCTTCGGCAAGCCGTCGGTGCTGGGCATCGTCACCGGTATGGTGGCGGGCCTGGGCACCATCACGCCGGCATCCGGCAGCGTTGGCCCGATGGGCGCGCTGGTGATTGGTGTGCTGGCGGGTCTGATCTGCTTCAACATGACGCAAATTGTTAAGCGCAAATGGGAAATCGATGATTCGCTTGATGTTTTCCCGGTACACGGCGTTGGCGGCATTCTCGGCAGCCTGATTGTGGGCGTGCTCGCCAGCCCGGATCTGGGCGTGTTCTCTGGTTTTGGCTTTGGCTCAGGCAACACCAGCATTGTCGAGCAGCTTGGCGTACAGGCGCTGGCTGTTGGCATCACCATTATCTATACCGTGCTGGTGACCTGGGGACTGCTGAAATTGACGGCCATGCTGACCGGCGGCCTGCGTGTGAGTGCTGAGCAGGAAACCGAAGGCCTGGATCTCGTGCTGCACGATGAAAAGGGCTACGACATCCGCTAAGTGATTGAAGTTCTCTGCGGCATCACCAAAATGGTGCGCAGAGGATTTAGATGCATTTTTTCGGGGCATTTATCTTCTGTGGACGCTGGCGTGACTGACCGGTTGCCAGTGTCACAGGCATCGTGTAGGTTCAGCTTCCGGAGATTTGCTGAGCCGGTGTTGTACGAATTTTACTTATTTTGGAGAAGAACAAGATGGCAGCTTTCCTGTCGCAAGAATGGTTTACAAAAGTCGCTGACCTGACCGCCGCCGAATTGGCTGTGGCCCGTCGCATCAAGGGCTTGTTTAAAACGTTCAAGTTCAAGGACGCTGTGGCCGCCAAGGGCGCAGGCGCGCGCAAACACATCGGCGTCATGGCGCAAGATGTGCAGGCGGCCTTTGCGGCTGAAGGCTTGAACGCTAACGAATATGGCGTATTCTGCTCAGACACTATCGACGACGTAACGACACTTGGCGTGCGCTACGAAGAGTTGCTGGCCTTTGTGATCGCCGCCCTATGATCAACCACCATTTCAGTGCAGGCGTCTACGCTAAGGAGACGCTAATCCCCGCAGGCCACGTGCTTGTCCAGCACAAGCACAAGTTTGACCACCTGTCGATCTTGGCCAGCGGTTCGATTGAACTGATGGTAGACGGTGAGCGCAAGATTATTCACGCGCCAGCGTGTTTAACTATTGAAGCAAACAAACATCATGGCGTAAAATCCCTCACAGATGTTGTGTGGTATTGCATTCATGCGACAGAATGCACTGACGCAGATGAAGTTGACGACGTTTTGATTGTGCCGGGCGATCAAGCCAAGGTTCAAGAGATCGGAAGAGCGTCGTGTAGGGA
>CALEYY010000153.1 GCA_937928295.1 uncultured Moraxellaceae bacterium | reverse complement strand
CTTTCCCTACACGACGCTCTTCCGATCTGCGCATTCGGCGTGAAGGCATCGCGCGCTTTGAGGTTCGTGGCGAGGCGCAGGATGCCTTCGTGAACGAGATGCATGAGCGCTCGGATCGCGGCACCCGACTCAACGGGGGCTGCAACAGCTATTACACCAACAGCAAGGGCATGAATGCCGGTCTTTACCCTAGCTGGTCACTTGAGTACCTGCGCCGCACTCGGCGCTGGGATGCGGATAACTATATTCTCGACCGTCGTGCCGGGGCCGTGTCATGAAGACATTTGATCTGATGCGCCGTCTGATGGCACCCGCTTCGCCGGAACTGGATGTTGCCGGCAAAGTCGTGCTGGTGACTGGCGGAGCCGAGGGCATAGGACTGGAGACTGCGCGCTGCCTGCAAGCACGCGGGGCGCTGCTGGCGATTGTGGATCGCAATGCAGCAGCCACCGCGAACGCCGTTGCGCTGCTCGGTGGTCGTCATGTGCTGGCCATCACCGCCGATGTGACCGATCGCGCCGCCATGCGCGAGGCCGTCGCGCAGACCCTTACACATTACCAGCGGCTCGATGTGGTGGTGGCCAATGCCGGCATCACGCCACCGCCAGCAACCATTCGCACCGGCAATCTGGACGATTTCGACCGCGTCATGGCGGTTAACCTGACCGGTGTGTTGAATACGGTTCATCCAGCCATTGAGGCGCTGATTCAGCATCAAGGCCATATTGTGGTGGTCGCCTCTTGTGCGGCTTTCTGCCCGCCCGTTGGCGGCGTTTCTTACATGGTCAGCAAGGCCGCCGTAGAGCAACTCGGGCGCGGCCTGAAGCTGGAGCTTGCGCCGCATGGCGTGACGGTGACTGTGTCGTATTTTGGGCTGGTAGACACCCAACTGGCCCGTGCGACATTGGATGACGACCCGATGGGTAGCGATATGGATCAGCAGCTGCCGGCTCTTCTGCGCAAGCGCATTAGTGCGCAGCAAGCGGGTGAAGTGATTGCCAATGCCATCAAAAAGCGCGCCGAGCACTCCATGGCGCCCATGGCCTGGGAGTCAATGTCGCTGTTGCGAGGTTTGGTGAATCCCTTGCTGGATCGCTACTTAGTTGGCGATCCACATATTCACCGCATGCTGCGTGAGCTTGAAGCGCGAAAATAAGACTGAATCTTTGAACCATTACGGCGTTATCTGCCGACTTGTCTAACGAGAGAAAGTGTATGTCCCTGCAGAAAATTGAAGTGACCAAGGAGTTCCTATCATCGGTTGAGTCCTTGTTTAGCTACTTGAGTGAGCACGAAAATCTGGCAATCCTTTTCGCCCCAGCCAAAGTGACTCGCGTGCGAGATGGTCACGATTCGCGTAACGGCGTTGGCTCGGTGCGACAGGTGAAAATCCCGCTAGCACCGGTGATTGAAGAAACTGTCACGGCGTTCAAGCCGGGTGAGCTAGTGGAATATCGCATCAGCAATCACACACCACTGAAGAACCATCGCGGCGTGATGCTGTTCTCCCCCACCGCTACGGGCTCGCGACTGCATTACACCATCACATTCGAGTCTAGGATTCCCTTTTCCGGGCCATTGGTTAAAGCCGTGCTGGAAACGGTGATCCGCAACGGACTCAAAGACATCCGCTGATTGCTGCGGCCGAATTGAGTGCTGGCCGAGTCGTGATAATACGCCACGGCCAGAACTCACAACTCAGTCCAGAATGGACCGAGAGATGATTTCCTTCATGATCTCTGAAGTGCCCGCCAGGATTCGATGCACGCGTTCGTCTTGGTACAAGCGGCAGATTTCGTACTCTTCCATGTAGCCAGCACCGCCGTGCAGTTGGAGTGCTGCATCGACAATCTGCCACTGCGTTTCGGTGTGCCAATATTTGGCCGCCGACGCTTCCTCGGCGGTAAGCTTGCCTTCGACATGGCGCAGCAGTGCCCAATCGAGATGCGCCCAGCCGGCCTGAAGTTTGGCCTTGAGATCGGCGAGGACAAAGCGCGAGTTCTGGAAGTCGAGGATCGGCTTGCCGAAAGCCTTGCGGTCCCGGGTGTACTCGACCGTCATGTCGAAGGCGC
>CALEYY010000152.1 GCA_937928295.1 uncultured Moraxellaceae bacterium | reverse complement strand
GCCAGCGGTGCTGATACGCAGGGTGAGACAACCAAGCTGCTGATGGCACCCATGATGAAAACGGAACCGTAGGCTCCGCCTTGTTGCTGAGCCTGCCAGCGTTGCAGCGGCCCTTGCAGAAACTCGGGCAAGGACAGGTCGCGGCCTTGCCAGAGTACACCTGCTAGCAGCACAAAGATCAGGGCGAAGGGAATCAGCACGGCGGGCTGCTGCATCCACGCCGAGATGTTGGCAGCCGCGCCAAAGCGGGCAATGAGCAGGCCGGCGAGGCTATACATGAGCGCCATGCCGAGCACATAGCTCAGCGCCAGCGCAAAGCCGCGACGGGCAGACGCTGCCTTGCCATTCTGGCCGGCGATGATCGCAGACAGAATCGGTAGCATGGGCAGCACGCAGGGAGTGAAGGCGAGGCCGAGGCCGAGTGCGAAGAATGCGGCCATGATGGCCCAGAAATTGGCTTGCGCCAGCCAGGTCGCGATGCTGTTAGCGTCTTCGCCGTTGAGTGCGGGAGTGGCATTAGCCGGGGTGGCGCCGGTCGTGCTTGCAGTAACGGGCATGTCAGCCGCGACTTGCCATTGCTGCGGCGGATAGCACAGGCCGGCATCGGCACAGCCTTGATAGCGCACATTGATAACGGCACCGGCCTGTTGCCACTGCGCTTGCTGTTCAACGCTGAGCACCGGCAGTTTCACTGCCCAATCCAGACTGTCGCGATAAATCTGCACGCGTCCGAAGCTGGGGTCGACATGCCAGCTGGCGTTCAGCTCGCCGGCGGCAAAGGCGGGTAGTGCGGGCAAGTCATTCAGACCTTTCGGCCAGCTCAGACGAAACTGTCGGGCATAGAGGTAATGTTCGGGCGCGATGTCGAAATGCAGCACGATGCCATCCGCCTGCGTGCTGGCTGTGGTCTGGAAGGCTTGTTCGACGGGAAGGAACTCGTGCTTGCCGCTGGCCAGCAGGCCGTTGGCCGATGCGGTGCAACTCATGAAGAGGCACAGCATCAGCAGCCAGCGCAAAACAGGAAAACTCAACAGCGATTGACGCAGATTCATGGGGCAGCAGCCTGGCGGAAAACTGCCTGAGTATGCGTGTTCAGACGCAGGCAATAAACAGCTTCTGCGTCACGCGCTCGGCAAAATTACTCGGGCTGTCCAGCTGCATGCGCTCCAGCCAACCCGCCGGTGCCTGCTTGCCACGGGAGGCCCAAAGCGCCTTGGCGATAGCCAGCTTGTCATCCTTGATGGCCTTCATACGCTGCAGCACCTTGGCGATCTTCAGCTCATCCGGGGTCAGGTCGCAGCTGAACGGGAAGTCCGGCAGCAGGCCCTTGTCCTTGAACGGCTTCAGTTTCGCGGCCAGCACTTCCGGCAGGTTGTAGCGCTGCTCGGCCGGAATTTCATAGGCCGGGTCGAGCTTGCCATTGGCCTTGGCCTGCGCCATCAGGGCATCCTGGAAGCGCGTGTCGGTGATGGCCAGTAGGCGCTGCACCACTTCGTTGTCGGTACGGCCGCGCAGATCGGCGACGCCGTATTCGGTGATCACGATATCGCGGAGCTGGCGCGGAATCGTGGTGTAGCCGTAGTTCCAGACGATGTTGGAGCTGGCCGCACCGGCGGCTTCGCGGCTGGCGCGCAGCATCAGAATGGAGTGCGCGTCGGGCAGGGCGTGCGACATGGCGACGAAATTGTACTGGCCACCCACGCCGCTGACCACGCGCCCGCTTTCCAGCCCGTCGGATACCGCAGACCCGAGCAGCGTCATCATCATGCAGGTGTTGATGAAGCTGGCGTCCTTGCGCTGGGCGCGGCCGAGGTCGTCCTGCCCGTAGAGCTGGTTGATGAAGCCGATGGCGGTCATGTTGATTTTGGCGCGATCTGCGTCGCTGAGGTCGCGCAGCGCTTGGTAGAAATCGCGCGGGCCGAGGAAGAAGCCGCCGGTCATGGTGTGGCCGCCGATCAGCGTGTCGCCAAGGCCGTCGCTTTGTAAGGTGGCACGGGTGATCGGGTCATCCAGTCGCGCCGGCATGGCCATGCCATTGATCATCAGCGTATTGCCGGCGAGGCTCACGGTATCGCGCACGATGCCGTAACGGCGCAGCAGGGCCACATCGGCGTCGTTGAGCACGCTGCGGATGGCACCGATTTCCACCAGCGCATCGATC
>CALEYY010000151.1 GCA_937928295.1 uncultured Moraxellaceae bacterium | reverse complement strand
CCTCGGCATGCTGCGCACCAAGGCCGAGCCAGTCGGCGATGGCAGCTACGCCCTGAGTGGCCAGAAGATTTTCATCTCGGCTGGCGAGCATGACCTAGCTGAAAATATCATCCATCTGGTGTTGGCACGTCTGCCGGACGCACCCGCCGGCACCAAGGGCATCAGCCTGTTCATCGTGCCCAAGTACATCCCCAATGCCGATGGCAGCATCGGCAAGCGCAATGGCATCAAGTGCGGCTCCATCGAACACAAGATGGGTATCCACGGCAACGCCACCTGCGTGATGAATCTCGACAGCGCCACGGGCTGGCTGGTGGGTGAGCCGCACAAGGGCTTGAACGCGATGTTCGTGATGATGAACGGCGCGCGCTTGGGCGTGGGCATGCAGTCACTGGGCCTGGCCGAAGTGGCGTACCAGAACTCGCTGATCTATGCCAAGGACCGCATCCAGATGCGCAGCCTCACCGGTAAGAAGTTCCCCGAGAAGGCTGCCGACCCGATCATCGTGCATCCCGATGTGCGGCGCATGCTGCTGACGCAGAAAGCCCAGGTGGAAGGCGCGCGTGCCTTTGCCTACTGGAGCGGCCTGATGCTCGACAAGGAGCACAACCATCCGGACGAGAAGGTGCGCAAGGATGCCGCCGACCTGATGGCGCTGCTGACGCCCATCGTCAAGGGCTTCATTACCGAGAACGGCTACATGAGCACCACGCTCGGCATGCAGGTGTTCGGTGGCCACGGCTACATCAAGGAACACGGCATGGAGCAGATCGCGCGCGATGCCCGCATCGCCACGCTCTATGAAGGCACCACCGGCATCCAGGCGCTCGACCTGCTCGGCCGCAAGGTGCTGTCGGACATGGGTGCCAAGCTGATGAAGTTCGGCAAGATGGTCACCGATCTCTGCAAGGCCGAAGCCGGCAACGAAGCGATGGCCGAGTTCATCAAGCCGCTTGAGAATCGTGGATTCGTGAAATAGGATTTTTTGGATATTAGATTGCACCCCGAATCATGGAAAAGATTCGCCAGAACGCCAAACACAATTTTCAAATTACTTATGAGCTCCGCCCTGACCCACCTCCGTGAAGACTACCGCCTTGCCTCGCTCCGACGCGACGGCGTGAGCTCTGATCCATTCACGCAATTCCGGACGTGGTTCGCAGAAGCGCAACATGCCCAGCTTAAAGAGCCGAACGCCTTTATTCTCGGCACCGTGGACCCAGCAGGCCAGCCCGCCACCCGCACGCTGCTGCTCAAAGTATTGGATGAACGAGGCTTCACCTTTTTCACCAATTATGAAAGCCGCAAAGGACAAAGCTTGGCCGTAAACCCCAAGGCCTCCATCACCTTCCTGTGGCTGGACTTGGAACGCCAGGTGCACATTCAAGGCCGTGTGGGCCTGCACGCAAGTTGTCCCCCGTACCGTCGAGACCGACCAGACCTGCACCGCGAAGCAAACCGGCAATGCCGTCACCATCACCAGCAAGATCGCGAAGATCGGCAAGGTTACGCCTGCCGCCTATTCGGATTTCATGCGCGCCAACTACGCCGCTGACCACTTCCAGGTGAAGATCGACACCTCCGGCGATCGCATGGACGGGCTGTTCCATTCCTATGGCCAGGCGTCAGTGGTTTTCCGCAGACATCTCGAACTGGTTGGCTGACACGTGGCAAACCGTGACATCCTCATCGTCGGCGGTGGCCTCGCCGGACTTTTCCTCGCGCTGAAACTTGCCCCGCGCCGTTGCACCGTCATTGCGCTCGCGCCGCTGGGACAG
>CALEYY010000150.1 GCA_937928295.1 uncultured Moraxellaceae bacterium | reverse complement strand
GGTCGGTAAGGATCTCGATGTCGGCTACGGCGTGCTGCGCGTCACACCGCTGCAGAAATGGAACCCGCTGTTCCTGCCGCAGATGATCTATGTCTTTTTCATCATGATGCTGTTCGAGTGGGCCGTGGCCCTGCACGACGATCATGTTGACGAGTGGATGCGCGGCAAGCGCAGCTTCAGCCAGACCGCCTCGGTGTTCGCCAACATCGGCCGCAAGATGTGGCGGCAGGCGCGCAAGGACTACATCGCCTGGCCGCTGGTCGGCCTGCTGGTCGCCATCCCGATCCGCCTCAGCGGCTACATCCCCGTGCTCGGGCCCACGCCAGACATCCTGCCCGAGGTCTTTCTCTATGTGCTGCTGGCCAATGTCGTGGCCAACCTGATCCGCAATGTCTGGGCCTTCACCATCATCTTCTGCGGGCACTTCCCGGAAGGCACCTACAACTTCACCGAATCCCAGGTCGAAGACGAAACGCGTGCGCGCTGGTACATCCGGCAGCTGCTCAGCTCCTGCAACATCAAGGGCAGCCGTACCTTCGACCTGTTCGCCGGCAACCTCAGCTACCAGATCGAGCATCATCTGTTCCCGGACCTGCCGAGCAGCCGCTACCCGGAAATCTCACGACGCGTGCAGGCGCAATGCGCACGCTACGGTCTGCCCTACAACAAGGGTTCGCTGACGCGTCAGTTCGGCACCACGCTGATCCGGCTCACCCGCATGTCCTTCCCCGGCGGATCGACTGAGCAAGTCATCGCCAGAGCCTGAGCTCGCCACTCAATACGGCAGACGAAAAAAAAGCCGCCCTGACTTTCATCAGGGCGGCCAAACGTTCGAGCGGAACCGTTTCAACAGTCGCTTAATGCACCGTCTTGCCTTTCAGCAGATGATTCATCTCGCCATCGGCACCAAACAGCTTCTCGCGCCACTCGGTCACCAGCGCCTTGGTATCGTGATCGTTCGGGTGGAAGTCCGGACGGAAGAAGTCCAGGAACTTCGGCAGCAGACGCGTCATGCGACCCTGACGACCGAACAGCGCACGCATACCCTTCACATTGTCACGCACATTAAAGAGCTGACCATCAGCCGCCAGCAGACGACCCGTGGCATAGGCCATCACGGCGCCCAGCACGGCCGTGGTGATGACCATGGTGCCGGCACGAACCACATAGCCACCACCGGTCTGCTCATACACATCCCAGGCCACGGCCTTGTGCTCGGTCTCTTCCAGCGCATGCCACATCCACAGCGGGCGAATGTCTTCATGCGCACTCATGTGGTGATCGACTTCAGCCAGCAGCTGTTCGCCCATCAGCGCGGTGAAATGCTCCAGACAGATCGTCGCGGCCAGATTCAGACGCGGGTGAATTTTCGCGACGGTATCCAGCAGCAGCTTGAGCTGGGCTTCCAGCTCATGCGCCGGCAGCTTCTTGTCGTTGATGAACTGGTTCAGCACCTGGTGGCCCTGCGTGTGCAGCGCTTCCTGGCCGATGAAGCCGGAGATGCCGGCCTTCAGGTTCTCGTCCGTAATCTGGTCACGGTAGTGACGCACCGCTTCCACAAAGAACTGTTCGCCTTCCGGCAGCAGCACCGAGAATGCCGACCAGAAATAGGTCAGGAACGGGCTGTCGGCGTACCAGTAGCCACTTTTCGATTGGCTGAAATCGAGTGCCACGCGGCGCGGCGGAATACCGACCTTGGCACCCAGGGGCTGACGCGGCGCATCCGACGGGGGCACAGTCGTGGCGGCAGCATTGCTAATCGCATTCGTGTTCAGTGAAGTCATTTTGCCTCTCCAGAAAAAATACATATTGGGCAAGACGAACTCTGCCTTTGACCCGCCGGCAGTAGCAGGTTATTTTGGGACAACTTCTTGTCCTTATGTGCCATTCGCTGATGTCACGATCTGCTACCGATACCACCCCCGGCCTGCCCGCTGCCTACGCGCTGCTCGTGCTTGATGTGCTGAAACGCTGGCATATCGCCGAAGAAACGCTGCTAGAGCCTTTTGGCCTGACCCGGCAGATGCTCACCGCGCCGACCACGCGCATCCCGCTGGATACCGTCAACGGCCTCTACGAGCAGGCGCTGGCGCTGACCGGCGAGCCCGGCCTGCCGTTCTACATCGGCATGCAGATGAAGCTGTCCAGCCACGGCTTCATCGGCTTCGCGGCGATGACCGCTGACACCGTGGCGCAGGCACTGGAGCTGGCCGAGCGCTTCATCAGCCTGCGTCTCATGGGCTTTGCCCTGCGCCTAGAGCGCGATGGCGACCGCGCCCACCTCTATCTCGACACCGCCGTGACCCAGCAGCCCCTGCGCGATGCCGCCGTCGCCGCGCTCATGGTCGGCCTCGGGCAGATGGCGCAGGTCATCACCGGCGAGACGCTGTACGGCGAGGCCAACATCGACATCCCCGAGAACCCGCGCTTCGAAGAGTTTCGTTACATCCTGCCGGCGCAGATCAAGTTCGGTCAGGCCTGCAACCGCATCTCCTTCGATGCCGCCTACCTCGACCTGCCACTGGTCATGGCCGACGCCGCCTCCATGCAGCTGGCCGTGGAGCAATGCGAGCGCGAGCTGGTCGCCATCGGCCTGCACAACCGCTTCGTGCGCCAGGTGCGTGAGCTGATCTATCGCGAGGATGAAGGTTTTCGCGGCGTCGAAGCCGTGGCCAGCGACCTGCACATGTCGGAGCGCACGCTGAAGCGCCAGCTCGCGCTCGAAGGCACCACCTTCACGGACATTCTCGAAGACTTGCGCCGGCAAAAGGCCATCCTGCTGCTGGACGACCCACGGCAGAATCAAGAGCGCATCGCCGAGCAGCTCGGCTACTCCGATGTCGCCAACTTCAATCGCGCCTTCAAGCGCTGGACCGGCACCACGCCCGGTCTGTATCGGCGCAACCCGTCGGGCAGCTAGCCGCGAGCACTGCCCTCTGCCGCCGCGCTTGTGTATAACCGGTTGGATAACCCGCGCTACACCCAGCGCCGCGCCAGCAAATCAGCACACAGAGGCCGCATCATGGCAGACGAGAAAAAGCCCAGCCCCTTCGCTCAGGCCTTCGGCCTCGCCGGCATTGCCGCAGAGACTGCGCGCGACATCGCTAAGCAGGCGCTGGGCAGCACCGTCGTTGGCGTGCAGGAAGCCGTCGGCAAAGCCTCGCAGGGCACGCGCGACACCGCGCTAGCCTTGGCGCAACGCTATCTGCGCCACTCCACGCTGACCCTGCCCCTGCCCGAAGCCCTGCTCAATCAACAGGTTCGCGCCCGCCTGAAAGACAACCCGCACATCGACTACATCCAGGTCGACTGCCTGCCCGACCGCTTCGACATCAAGCTCGACGGCCACTTCCAGCGCATGGTCTACACGCTCACGCTGTCGGTCATGGTCAAGGAATGCCAGCTCACCGGCGATACGCCCTTCATGCGCTTCCAGCAGCTTGAGCAGGCGCTGGATGTGCAATGGCGACAAGCACCGATGCTGGTGAACTGGGCCACCCGCCACCTCGGCCAGGGCGCGTTCCAGCTCGCCAGCAAACTGCCCTTGCCATCGCTCACGCAACAGATCGTCAGCCACATCCCCGGCCTGCATCGCGAAGGCATCAAGCAGTGGCGACTGAATCTGGCCGAAGCCGGCATGATCGACTTCCTCAACAACCGCTCCTGGTTCATGGAGAAACTGGTCAGCCTCGGCGACCGCAACATCCTGCCCGGCCTGAACCTGCTGCAGGAAAGCCAGGACTGGCTGCAGCAGCTGGTCAGCCAAATCGAAGTCAAGGACTTGAGCGTGCAGAGCGGTCGGCTGGACATGAAGGTGGGTTTGCGCGGCAGCTGAAATCTGGCGGGAGCCGCTGAAATACTGCACGGCATTGCACCGAACGCCCGACCGAACGCATAAAAATGCACCCATGAAAAAGGCCGCCCCGGTTACCCGGCGCGGCCTTTTCGTCAGCTTAGTCTAGCGGTCGATTAGACCAGCTTTTCCAGCTGCGGAACGAGGTCGAACAGATCACCCACGATGCCGTAGTCGGCAACGGAGAAGATCGGTGCTTCTTCGTCCTTGTTGATCGCAACGATCACCTTGGAGTCCTTCATGCCGGCCAGATGCTGGATGGCACCGGAGATGCCTACGGCGATGTAGAGCTGCGGCGCGACGACCTTACCGGTCTGACCGACCTGCATGTCGTTCGGCACGAAGCCGGCGTCGACGGCAGCGCGCGAGGCACCAACGGCAGCACCGAGCTTGTCAGCCAGGGTGTAGAGGATCTTGAAGTTGTCACCGTTGCCCATACCGCGACCGCCGGAAACGACGATCTTAGCACCGGCCAGTTCCGGACGATCGAGCTTGGCCAGCTCTTCGCTCACGAACGAGGAAGTGCCGGCGTCCTGTGCCGAAGCAACGGCTTCAGTCGACGCCGAACCACCGGTAGCGGCAACGGCATCGAAGCCTGTCGGGCGCACGGTGATGACCTTGATGCTGTCCGAAGACTGCACGGTGGCGATGGCGTTGCCAGCGTAGATCGGGCGCTCGAAAGTGTCAGCGGAGACAACCTTGGAGATTTCCGAAATCTGCGCAACATCGAGCAGCGCAGCAACGCGCGGCAGGGTGTTCTTGCCGTTGCTGGTGGCTGGCGCCAAGATGTGGCTGTAGCCCTTGCCCAGCTCGGCAACCAGCAGCGACACATTTTCAGCGAGCTGATGCGCGTAAGCGGCGTTGTCAGCAACCAGTACCTTGCTCACGCCAGCGATCTGGGCAGCAGCGGCAGCAGCAGCGCCGCAACCGGCACCGGCAACCAGCACATGGATGTCGCCGCCGATGGCCTTGGCCGCAGCAACGGTGTTCAGCGTGGCGCCCTTGATAGCGGCGTTGTCGTGTTCAGCAATAACGAGAATAGCCATGATCAGATCACCTTCGCTTCGTTCTTCAGCTTTTCGACCAGCTCTTCGATGGTCTTGACCTTGATACCGGCGGAACGCTCGGCCGGTGCTTCGACCTTGAGGGTCTTCACACGCGGGGATACATCAACGCCGTAGTCGGCCGGGGACTTGATGTCCAGCGGCTTCTTCTTGGCCTTCATGATGTTCGGCAGCGAGGCGTAGCGCGGTTCGTTCAAGCGCAGGTCGGTGGTGACCACGGCCGGCAGTGCCAGCTCAACGGTCTGCAGACCGCCGTCGACTTCACGCGTAACCTGGGCCTTGTTGCCATCGACCTTGACGATCGACGCGAAAGTACCCTGGGCGTAGCCCGCCAGCGCAGCCAGCATCTGGCCGGTCTGGTTGTTGTCGCCGTCGATGGCTTGCTTGCCAAGAATCACCAGACCCGGCTGTTCCTGGTCGCAGATGGCTTTCAGCAGTTTGGCAATGGCCAGCGGCTCGGCATCAGCGGCCTCAACCAGAATGCCGCGATCAGCGCCGAGGGCCATGGCCGTACGCAACTGTTCCTGGGCATTGGTCGGGCCAACAGACACAACCACGATTTCGGTGGCGATGCCTTTCTCTTTAAGACGCACGGCTTCTTCGACCGCGATTTCGCAGAACGGGTTCATCGCCATTTTTACGTTGGCGAGTTCAACACCCGTCTTGTCCGCTTTCACGCGAACTTTTACGTTGTAATCGACAACGCGTTTGACAGCTACCAGAACCTTCATGGAATCCTCAGCTTACATTGATGAACGAATAAGAGTTCAGCCAGGGCACTCACGCAGCGCATGAGCCCCCAAAAGGCCCGCTATCTTGCCGTCTGAGACCGGTTCGGTCAATAACCGGCCGGCACATCGAGCCTGACAGACGGGTCTTGGCTGGCGATATCACATTAGCTAGACATGCCCAGCACGCGCTTGTTGCCCATGCGCACGGCCACATTCAGCAAAAAGTCCAGAAACGGCTCCTGCTCGCCAATGAAGTCGGCATAGAAACCGGACTTGGTCAGCGCCGATGCGCCGTGTGCCAGCGCCCAAGCGGCGGCGATATGGTATTGCGGCGGCACATCGGCGAGCTTGCCGGCCTTGATCTGGCCATCGACCATGGCGCAAAGCTTCTCGAAGTTGGCGGCACGGATGGCGTGCAGCTTCTCCACCAACGCCGGCACGACCTTGTCGGCCACCAGCTTGCTTTCCAGGCGATCAAACAGCAGGTACTGATCGGCATCGCGCACGCGGAAGGTGAAGTATTCGCGTACCAGCGACTGTTTATCCTGAGAAATATCGATGCGACGGAAAAGATCAGCCAGCACTTCCTCGTAACGAATCATCAGCAGCAGATAAATCTCGTTCTTGGTCTCGAAATGCTTGTAGATGGTGCCTTTGCCAATGCCGACCTTGTCCGCGATCATCTCCACGGTGACCTTGTCTTCACCATGTTCGATGAACAGTGCCTGAGCACAGTCCAGAATGGACTGCTCTCGTTGACGAAACTCACGGGCTTTTTGCGTTGCACGCGCCAGATCGGTCATTTTTGCTCCTCATTCACCGCCAGATCGGCGATTTAGCCAAGACGGCAGTTTAACTTGCCAACGCCCGTGTCGGTAGCGTGTCCAGACGAAACGCGGCCTGATAATTGCGTGTGGTAGCCTCGGCCAATGCCTCCAGGCTGAGCCCGCGCAAAGCCGCAATATAGGCAGCAGTATCGGCCAGGAATGCCGGCTCGTTGGGCCGGCCGCGATTCGGGGCCGGCGCCAGATACGGCGCATCGGTCTCGATCAGCAGACGATCCAGCGGAATACGCTTGGCCACATCTTTCAGATCCAGCGCCTTGGGGAAGGTCACGATGCCGGAAATGGAGATGTAATAGCCCAGATCCAGTGCCGCCTCGGCCGTCGCCCAATCTTCCGTGAAGCAATGCATGACGGCGCGCTCGGCCCCTTCGCGACGCATCTGCGCCAATACATCATCACGCGAATTGCGGGTGTGGATGATCAGCGGCTTGCCGGTGCGTTTCGCCACTTCGATGTGCGTCGAGAACAGGGCCTGCTGCGCATCGCGCGTGGAAGCATCGTGGAAATAATCGAGGCCGGTCTCGCCGATGCCGATCACTTTCGGGTGCTGCGCCAGCGCGAAAAGCTCATCCACCGTGGGCTGATGCGAGTGCGTATGGCAGGGATGCACGCCGACGGTGGCGTAAACATCGTCATTGGCCTCGGCGATAGCACGAATCTGATCGAACTTTTCCAGCTCGATGCTGATGCACAGAAAATGGCCGACGCCGCGTGCGCGCGCGGCATCTAGCGCGGCATCCAGCGAGCCGCCGTGCCGGTCGAGCTTCAGGCAATCGAGATGGCAGTGACTGTCAACCAGCATGTGAACCTCGTTTTTGACGCGTTTCGCGGCCCCAGTGCAACCAGAGACCTTCCAGAATGGCTTGCGGCTGCACGCTGGTGCCGAGCAGCCGGCGTGCCTCCACGATTTCATACAAGGTGTTGAGCAGCGCCTGCACCGAAACGGCCGCCAGCAAGGCCGCCATCTCGCTACGCAAGTCACTGTGACGGGTCGGATAGTCAGCGACCAGCGCACCCGGCACGGCGTCATCGAGCAAGCTTTGCCAGGCCAGTGCCTGCTCGCCGGCGTCCAGCTTCTGCCAGCGCTGGGCGGCCTGCAAGGGCATCAGGCGGGCTTGGGCCACCGCCAGCAAATCCACCAACAAGTCGGCACGCGCCGAGAACCACGGCTGCGTCTGCAACGCGGCCGCGGCCAGCGGCGCACCACGCGCCAGCTCCAGCAGCGTCTCCGCCATTTCCGGCGGCTGCACCTGCGTGCGCAGCCAGGCCAGCGCCTGCTCGGGCGCCGGTAACGGCATCGGCAGCAACTGGCAGCGACTGCGCACGGTTGGCAGCAATGCCGCCGGCTTGTCGGTCAGCAACAGAAACAGCGAATCGCGGCCCGGCTCCTCCAGCGTTTTCAGCAAGGCATTGGCCGACGCCGTATTCAGGGCATCCGCCGGCTCCAGCACCACAATGCGCTGACCACCCTGGCGATGCGCCGACTGCGTGGCGAACTCGACCACCGTACGCACCTGCGCGACCTTGATGACCTTGCTCGCTTTCGTGCCCTTTTCATCTTCCTCGTCCGGGCTGACCCAGAGCAAATCGGGGTGATGCCCCGTGCTCAGCAGCTGGCAGCTGCGGCAAACCCCGCAGACGCCCTGCTCGCCGGGCTGCTCGCACAAGCGCCAGGCGGCAAACTGGCGGGCAAAATGGGCTTTGCCCAGCCCCTGCGGAGCCGCCAGCAGCAAGGCATGCGGCAGGCGCTTCTGCTGGCTGAGATGGCAAAGTGACTGCCACAAACCGGTCTGCCAGGGGTAGATGGTGTTCATGCCAATGCTCATGAGCGGGCCTCACTAATGGCAACCTGATAGGCACTCACCGCCTGCAACACATCCGCCTGCACCGCCAGCAAAGACTGCCCCGCATCAATTTGCCGGATGCGCTCCGGATCAGCAGCTGCACGAGCCAGATATCCAGCCCGCACACGCTCGAAAAACTCCAGCCGCTCGCTTTCAAAGCGATCCAGCGCCGCCCGCGCCCGTGCCCGCGCCATGCCGTCAGCCACCGGCATGTCCAACAGCAGCGTCAGACCCGGCTGCTGGCCCTGCAGCAACCAGTGCTCCAGCGCGGCAATATCGGCGATGGCCAAGCCGCGGCCCGCGCCCTGATAGGCATAAGTGGCATCCACAAATCGATCAGACAGTACCCAAGCACCGCGCTGCAAGGCCGGCAAGATTAGGCCATGCCAATGCTGGGCACGCGCGGCAAACAGCGTGAGCAATTCGGCCGATGGCATCACTGGCTCGGCACGCGGACTCAGTAGCAAGGCGCGCAGCTCTTCGGCATAGGGCGTGCCGCCGGGTTCGCGGGTAACCACAACTTCATCGCCGCCGGCGCGCAAAAAGTCGGCGATGGCCGCGAGATGGGTGGATTTGCCCACGCCTTCGCCACCCTCCAGGGTGATGAAGCGTGACATCAGGTCAGTCATGAATAGCTCAGCGTTGGTAGCGGTTGACCGCGCGATTATGGTCGGCCAAATTGGCCGAGAAAACATGGCGACCATCACTGCCGGCCACAAAATACAGGGCATCGCCCTCGGCCGGATGCAGGGCCGCATGAATGGCGGCGCGACCCGGATTGGCAATCGGCGTGGGCGGCAGGCCGGCACGACGGTAGGTATTATAAGGCGTGTCCATGCGCAGATGAGCACGGGTGATATCGCCCTTGTAGCGCTCGCCCAAGCCGTAAATCACCGTCGGGTCGGTCTGCAGGCGCATGCCGACTTGCAGGCGGCGCACAAAAACGCCGGCAATCTGCTCGCGCTCGGCGGCCGCGCCGGTTTCCTTCTCGATGATCGACGCCATGATCAGCGCCTCGTAGGCATTGCTGTAAGGCAGCCCGGACTGCCGCCCGGCCCACTCCTCGGCGAGGATGCGCTTTTGCCGCTGATAGAGCCGGCGCAGGATGTCGAGATCACGCTCGCCCTCTTCCAGCACATAGGTATTGGGCGCGAACAGCCCCTCGGGATGCTTCTCTTCAGCGCCGATAGCACCCAGCACTTCGTCATCGGTCAGGGTCGTCATGACCTGACGCACATCGTCGCGATCGGCCAGCTTCTTGCGCAAATCCTTGAAGCGCTCGCCCTCGATCAGCACCAGCGGCTGCGTGCCATCGGGCGCTTCGGCCAGGCGTTGCACGAGCTGATCCAGCGTCATCGGCGGCCGTAGCACGAAGACGCCGGAGCGCAGCACTTCGTCGCCGGGCCTGAGCAGGAGCCAGATGCGCAGGCTCAGTGCCGAGGTAATGAAGTTCTGATCCGCCAGCTGCTCAGCCACGCTGACCCAGCTGCTGCCGCGCGGCACTTTCAGGCGATAGCCCTGCGGCGGCAGATCAAACGATTGCAGGAGCGTGCGATAAACCAGTATCGCCAGCAGCACAACCACTCCCCAGAACACGCGGATACGGCGTTTCGGACGAGGAGCAACGGTCTTGCGCGGGCGAACATGACTCATGCGGGAGCAAACCAGGCAGCGATATGAGCCTGGCATTGTCGGGTGTATTGGCCCACAGGCCAAGCCCGTTGGCGATAAGCGGCAACCGGCCAGATGCCCATGACACTGTTGGCAAAAAACACTTCATCGGCGGCCAGCAGATCATCCGGCGTCAGCGTGGCGATCTGCACCGGCAAAGGCGCATCGTTGAGCAAAGCTGCACGCAGCGCACCGGCAATGCCGCAGGCGGTCACCGGTGGCGTCAGCAAAATGCCGTCACGCACCAGAAAGAGATTGGAGAACACGCCCTCGACCAGCTCGCCGGCAGCATTACAGACCACCAGCTCCTGGCATTGCGGCTGGGTCGCCAAGGCGTCGCGCAGCAAGACTTGCTCCAGGCGATTGCTGTGTTTGATGCCGGCCAGCACTGGTTGCGCCGCCAACGCAAACGGCGCATCGGCCACGCGAATGCCCCACTGCGCGTATTGCGCCGGATAGCTCGGCAACGCATGCCAGCTCAGCGCAAAGCCCGGCGTGATCGACTGCGGAGACTGATAGCCACGGCCCCCGGCACCGCGAGTCACTTGCACGCGCAGGATGCCATCCTCGGCCACAGAGGCCAGAAATCGGCTGATGTGCTGCGGCCAAGCCGGCAAGAACGGAATGCCGAGCTGACGGCAACCCTGTTGCAAACGCTGCAGATGCTCTGCCAGCAACACGCCACGACCGGCACAGACGCGAATGGTCTCGAACAGGCCATCACCATAGGCAATGCCACGATCATCCGCCGCCCAATGCGCGACGGCTTCATCGCCGTACCAGATCTGCGTCGGCATGGCGTTGGTCACAGGCGGCGAAACACCAGGCTGCCATTAGTGCCGCCGAAGCCGAAGGAATTCGACAGCACCACATCCATTTTCATGGCGCGCGCCACATGCGGCACATAGTCCAGCGTGCAGGCTGGGTCCGGGTTATCCAGATTGATCGTTGGCGGTGCAATCTGGTCGCGCAAGGCGAGAATACTGAAGATGGCCTCGACCCCGCCGGCCGCGCCGAGCAAGTGGCCAACCATCGACTTCGTGGAGCTAACGGCTAGGCGCGGCGCATGATCGCCAAAGACCTGCATGATGGCCTGCGACTCGGCGATGTCGCCCGCTGGCGTGGAAGTGCCGTGGGCATTGATGTACTGCACCTGCTCCGGCTTGATGCCGGCATTGCGCAAAGCATTGGCCATCGCCGACGCCGCGCCCGCACCATTCTCCGGCGGCGAGGTCATGTGATAGGCATCGCCACTCATGCCGAAGCCGATCAGCTCGGCGTAAATGCGCGCGCCACGAGCCTTGGCATGCTCGTACTCTTCCAGCATCAGCACGCCGGCGCCATCGCCCAGCACAAAGCCATCGCGATCTTTGTCGAATGGGCGGCTGGCCTTGGTCGGGTCGTCATTGCGCGTAGACAAGGCGCGCGCTGCGCCGAAGCCGCCCATGCCCAGCGGGGTAGACGCCTTTTCGGTGCCACCGGCGAGCATGGCATCGGCATCGCCACTGGCAATCAGACGCGCGGCGAAGCCGATGCAATGCGTCGCCGTGGTGCACGCCGTGGTCACCGAGAAATTCGGTCCTTTCAGGCCATGACGAATCGACAGCATGCCGGCCGCCATATTAATGATGGAGCCGGGTACAAAGAACGGCGAAATCTTGCGCGGCCCGCCTTCCAGCAGACTGATATGACCATCTTCAATGGTGGTCAGACCACCAATGCCGGAACCCACGGCAACACCAATCCGGTCGGCATTGGCGTCTGTCACCACCAGCTCTGAGTCAACCAGTGCCTGCTGGCCAGCGGCCAGACCATACTGGATGAAGGCATCAACCCGGCGTGCTTCTTTCGCCGGCAGATAATCCTCCACCACAAAATCGGGTACCGTGCCGGCAAACTGCGTGGAATAGGCCGAAGTATCAAAGTGCTCGATGGGGCGAATGCCACTTTGGCCCGCCAGAATGCCCGCCCAGGTCTTCTCGACCGACGCACCCAGCGCCGTCAACATGCCCATGCCGGTGACCACTACACGCCGCGACATCATGGCGTCACTCCTCATCTGAATTCAGTCAGTCGCGATGATGTTACCAAGTCGTGACGATCTCATGACCTGAACAAGTCGCAACTTCATCTGTAAAAGCGATTTCGATCTGTAAAAGCAACTTCATCTGCAAAAACAGGCAGACATAAAAAAACCGCAGATACGCTCAGCGTACCTGCGGTCTTCTTGACCGCAGCAATTATTGCTTGCTGTGCGCGGTCACGTAATCGATCGCGGTTTGCACCGTGCTGATCTTCTCTGCTTCTTCGTCCGGGATTTCAGTTTCGAACTCTTCTTCCAAAGCCATGACCAGCTCAACGGTGTCCAGCGAATCAGCGCCCAGATCGTCGACGAATGAGGCTTCGTTGGTTACTTCATCCAGCTTCACACCCAGTTGTTCAGCGACAATTTTCTTGACGCGTTCTTCGATCGTGCTCACGTTAATCTCCTTTGATGTCGGACTGCCGACAAGTCGCCGCAAGTGTATTGAAGCGTCCTGTGAGTGGCAAGCACCGCCTGCCCGGCAAACCGTAAGTAGTTATTTCAGGTTTATAAGTGTCGGATGACTGGCCGGTCTAGGCCATGTACATCCCACCGTTTACATGCAAGGTCGTGCCTGTGATGTAAGCCGCACGCTCCGATGCCAGGAAGGCCACCGCCTCTGCAATGTCTTGTGGTTGACCCAAGCGCCCGGCGGGCACCTGCGTCAGCAATTTCTCGCGTTGTGCTTCTGGCAACGCCTGCGTCATGTCGGTTTCAATGAAGCCCGGCGCAATCGCGTTCACGGTGATGTTGCGCGACGCAATCTCGGCCGCCAGCGCCCGTCCGAAACCTTCCAGACCGGCCTTCGCGGCAGCATAGTTGGCCTGGCCGCCATTGCCCATGGAGCCCACCACCGAGCTGATGTTGATGATGCGGCCCCAGCGCGCCTTGGTCATGCCCTTCAGGCTGGCCTTGGTGACGCGGAAGATGGCAGTCAGATTGGTATTGATCACCGTCTGCCACTCGTCTTCTTTCATGCGCAGCATGAGGTTATCGCGCGTGATGCCAGCATTATTGACGACGATGAGCGGCGCGCCGAACTCGGCGACAACCTGCTCCAGCACCGCCTCGATGCTGCTCAGCTCGGCCACATCCAGCACCACGCCACGGCCGGCGATGCCCGCCTCGGCCAGCGCCTGCGTAATACTGACAGCACCCGCTTCAGTGGTTGCCGTGCCGATCACAATCGCACCTTCGCGACCCAGCGTGAGCGCAATGGCGCGACCGATGCCGCGAGTAGCGCCAGTGACCAGTGCGACCTTCTCGTGTAATGAACCTTGCAATGACTTTTCCATATACATGCCCTTGAATCGACTATTTATAGGCTATCAAACCAGCGCCAGTGCGGCTTTGAGACTTTCGGCTGTTTCCACCGACACATGCTCGGCATCCTTGGCGATACGCTTGTTCAGGCCGGTCAACACCTTGCCCGGCCCACTTTCCACAAAGCGCGTCACACCTTGCTCAGCCAACCACTGCACACTCTGCGACCACAATACCGGGCTGTGCAGCTGCGTAATTAATGACGATTGCAAACCAACCAGATCAGCCTCGATTCGCGCGGCCGCATTCTGCACCACCGGGATGACAGGCGTATTAAAGGTCAAGGATTGCAGATGGATGGCCAGCTTCTCGGCCGCCGGCTGCATCAGCGCACAGTGCGACGGCGCACTCACCGGCAATGGCAGGGCACGCTTGGCACCCGCTGCCTTGCAGGCCGCCATCGCGCGTTCTACAGCAGCGGTGCTGCCGGCAATCACGACCTGACCGGGCGAATTGAAATTCACCGCCGATACCACATCGCCCTGAGCCGCTTCGGCACAGGCAACGATAACATCGGCATCATCGAGACCGAGAATCGCGGCCATGGCACCCTGCCCGGCCGGCACGGCTGCCTGCATCAAGCGACCGCGCTCGGCGACAAGACGCACACCATCGGCCAATGACAGCACGCCAGCGGCAACCAGCGCCGTGTATTCACCGAGCGAGTGCCCGGCTAGAAATTGAGGAGTTGCGCCACCTTGTGCCTGCCAGGTGCGCCACACGGCGATGCCGGCGGTGAGCAGCAAGGGCTGCGTGTTTTCGGTGGCGTTCAGTTCAGTCTCGGGGCCTTGCTGCGCTAGCACCCACAAATCCTTGCCCAAGGCTGCAGAAGCCTCGGCAAATGTCTCTTGAACTGTCGAAAATTCAGCCGCCAGATCGGCCAGCATACCGATGGCCTGCGAGCCCTGACCGGGAAATACCCATGCCGTTGTCATCGAAAAATCCTTGCGAAGTAAATCGGGAACGCTGGCGAGGGTAGCCTAAAAGTACGCGAAAAGTCGCGTCGGATAGTCTTAAGTTGACGACTCGGCTGCCAAGGCCAGCTCGTTTCTGGCGGCTTCAGCGGCGCTGAAGTGGCGTGCAAGCAGGCCGGGGATGTCTTTTTCGACTTCCTTGATGGCCACGCGCAAGGCTTGCGCAAAGGAGTCAATCTGGGCACTACCGTGGCTTTTCACCACGATGCCCGAGAGCCCGACCAGGCTGGCGCCGTTGTAGCGACCAGGGTCCATTTCCTGCTTCAAACCCTTCCAGATAGGATAAGCCAGCAGCCCCAGCAGCTTGGTGAGCCAGTTGCGATTGATCTGTTCCTTGATCTTGGCGCCCATCATCTTCGCCACACCTTCGGAGCATTTCAGCGCGATATTGCCGACGAAGCCGTCACACACCACCACATCGGCATCGCCATGAAAAATGCCGTCGCCTTCCACATAGCCGATGTAATTCAGCGATGAAGCGCGCAGCAGCTCATGCGTGGCCTTGATGAAATCGTTGCCCTTGATCTCTTCTTCGCCGATGTTGAGCAGACCGACACGGGGCTGACCGTGGCCATCCAGCGCCTGAGCTACCAGCGAACCCATCTCAGCAAATTGCACGAGATGATGCGGATCAGAATCGACATTCGCGCCCAGGTCGAGCATGTGCGCATGGCCGGTTTGCGTCGGCAAGGCGGTCATGATGGCCGGGCGATCAATGCCAGCATGCGTCTTCAGCACAAAACGACCGATGGCCATGAGCGCGCCGGTATTGCCGGCAGACACGCACGCCTGTGCCTGACCGTCACGCACCGCGTTGATGGCCAACCGCATGGAAGATTGTTTCTTGTTGCGCAAAGCCACGGAAACCTTGTCACTCATGGTGACAAATTCGGTGGTATGCACGATCTGCAGACGAGCGCGCTGCGCAGATGCGACGGAGGCGATGAGAGGCGTTATCAGCCCTTCATCGCCTACGAGGAGAAGATGCAGGTCAGGCTGTTGCGCCAGAACCTGCAATGCGGCGGGGACAGTGACGGCGGCACCGTGGTCGCCACCCATCACATCCACCGCCACGGTGATACGCATGGCGCGTATCAGGTCTCGTCTTTCGCGCCAAACAGCTGGTGACCACGGTAGAAACCGTCTTTGGTCACATGGTGACGACGGTGCAATTCACCAGTGGTCTGATCGACGCTGAGGGTCGGGCCATTCAGGGCGTCATGCGAACGACGCATGTCACGACGGGAACGGCTCTTGCGGTTTTGTTGAACGGCCATGGTCTACTCCGGCACTTACTGGGTCGGCTGCGTCACCGCAGTCAGGTTAAATCACATTACTCCGTGTCTGACGGCTTCAAGCCAGCCAGCACACGAAACGGGTTTTCTTTCTTCGGCATGGGCTCGTCGTCGGCTTCCGGCAACACTGTCAACGCCGCTTGCGGTTGACAGTCTTCATGGCGCGCCACCAGCGGCAGCGCCATGATCAGCTCATCTTCAAGGAGTTCGGGGAGATCGAGACGATCATCACCGAACACCACATAATCATCATCTTCGCTGAGACGATCGGCATACGCCTCATCGTTCAGCAGAAACACATTCACATCTGCCTGCACCGGCACACTCACGGCACTCAGGCAGCGCTGGCAGGTTTGCTCAACCGTTGCACTGACCGAGCCACGCAAGTTGGGCACACCACGAGGATCGCGATGAAACCGGATCTGCACACTCACATCGCCGTCATCACTCAGGGTGACTTCGCGCAAACGCTTGAACGCCGCCAGCGGCGTACGCAACACCAGCTGTGCAGTCTGTTCGGCCATTTTGCCGGGATCAACAAGATGCGGCAGCAACTGCGGCGAATGAGTCTCTGACATAGGCGCGGGATGATACGGATTCACCCACGCCCTGTCAAAGGAAAAGCAGCTATTACAAACGCCTTGCTGCAGCAGGCTGCTTTACTGCAAGCGCGGCGTCTGCGCGGTTTCGCTCAGGCTTTTCTGAAAAGCGGTGCCCAGCGACTTGCCCAGCGAACTGCCCAAGCGGCGCAGCACAGAGTCCAGCGGATTCGGCACCTGCGTGTAATCGACCAGCGTGTCCTGCTTCACCACATCGCGCGCGACCGAGGCCACGGAACCGACAGCATCTGCCAGACCCAGAGCAATGGCCTGATCACCGCTCCAGAAATAGCCCGAGAACAGCTCCGGATTCTGGCTCAGGCGCGTGCCACGGCCGGCCTTGACCGCCGCGATGAAGTGCCGGTGCACGGCATCAAGCACGCCCTGCACATGCTCGCGCTCGACTGGATCCACCGCACGGCTCGGGCTCAGCAAGTTCTTGTGCTCGCCGGCGGTCAGGGTGCGATCCTCGACGCCCAGCTTCTGCATCAGATTCGGCACGCCAAAACCGGGCATGATGACGCCAATGGAGCCGACCAGACTGGATGGATTGACGAAAATCTTGTCGGCAGCCACGGCGATGTAATAGGCGCCAGAAGCGCCGGTATCGCCAATCACCGCATAAACCGGCACGGCCGGATGCAGCTTGCGCAGGCGGCGAACCTCGCGATACACCTCGTCGGCCTGCACCGGGCTGCCGCCGGGGCTATCGATGCTGAGGATCACGGCCTTGGCGTCGGTGCTGTCGAACGCCAGCGTCAGGGCATCGATGATGCTTTGCGCATTGGCCGGGCTGTCGCCGGCAATCTCGCCATTGATCGCCACCACGGCCGTGTGCGGGCCGAAAGCGCCGGCGCTGCTGCTTTCTTCCTTGAGAAAGCTGACCGCCAGCGCCGCCAGAATAATCAGCAGCAGCAAGCGACGAAACCAGCGCCAGCGCCGGGCCCGGCGACGATCTTCCAGATCCGCCTTGAGAAACTCTTCAATCAATGCCCAGTCACGCGGCCCGTTGCTGCGGCTGCTTGTCCAATCCGACATGCCCTGCTCCTGAAATTCGGGTTCGCCCTGCGTCACGCGCAAGGCACAAATCTAATCTGCCTTTTCTACTATAGCGCAGCCAGCGTCGTCGCCAGCTCGGACATACTCTGACACAGCGCAATCGGCTCATGCTGCGCCAGCCGCTCGCCGCTGTGCACGCCATAAGTCACGCCTATCGACGCCATGCCCAGGCGCTGCGCCATCTCCAGATCGTAGTGCGTATCGCCGATCATGACGGCGCGCTCCAGGGGCACATTCAGCTCCTGCAGCAGCTGCTTGAGCATGAGCGGATTCGGTTTCGATGCCGTCTCGTCGGCACAGCGGGTAGCGCTGAAATAGCCGCCCCAGCCGGTATGCGCGAGCACGCGATCCAGCCCGAGACGGCTTTTGCCGGTGGCCACCGCCAGCTGCCGGCCCTGCCCTTGCAGCTGCTGCAATAGCGCCTCGGCACCGTCATAAGGCTGGCTGTGCCCGCCCACGCCGGCCACGAAATGATGTGCGTAGCGCTGACGCAAGGCATCGCGCTCGGCAACTGGCACTTGCGGAAACAGGATCTGCATCGCTTCCGGCAAGCCCAGCCCGATGATATCGCGCGCAGCCGCATCGGTGGGCTCAGGCACGCCGAGGTCGATGGCCGCCAGCTTCACGCTGCGCACGATCTGCGCCAGCGAATCCATGAGCGTGCCATCCCAGTCGAAAATAACCAGATCAAACCGCGCCGCTTCTTCACCCGCAATAAGCACATCAGCCACGACGCAAAACCTCCAATCCGCGAGCGAAGTCATCATCCGGATCGGCGTGCAGCGCCAGCTTCTTACCTGACGGCAGCGTCAGGCGCAGGTCACGGGCGTGCAGAAACAGGCGCGACAAGCCTTTGGCCTTGAAGCGCGCATTGACATCGTCACGACCATATTTGTCATCACCGACCAAGGGATGGCCCAAATGCTGGGCGTGCACGCGAATCTGGTGGGTACGACCGGTGAGCAGATGCGCCTCGACCAGTGTGGCATCAGCGAAGCGCTCCAGCACGGTAAAGATGGTGATGGCGACCTTGCCATCGCGCGATACACGCACCACAGCCTCGCCGTTCGGGCTCTCGACCTTCAGCAGCGGCGCTTCAACACGATGCTGGGCACCACTAAGACGGCCCGAAAGCAGCGCGACATAACGCTTGTCCATCTGGCCATCGCGCAATTGCCCGTGCAGTGCCCGTAGCAGCCCGCGATGCCCGGTGACCATGATCAGGCCGGAAGTGTCGCGATCCAGACGATGCACCAGCTCCAGCTGCGCGGTCTGATTCGGGCGCAACGCCCGCAGAGCCTCGATCAGACCAATGGAGATGCCGCTGCCGCCATGCACCGCCAGCCCGGCCGGCTTGTTCACCACCAGTAGGTTGTCTTCATCGTGCACGATGCGCCCAGCCAGCAGCTTCTGCAGGCTCGTGGTCGGGCGCGCTGCCGGCTTCTCTTCGCTCATGCGGATAGGCGGTACACGAATGATGTCGCCAGCCTGCACGCGGTAATCCGGCTTGACGCGACCCTTGTTCACGCGCACTTCGCCGGTACGCACGATGCGATAGACCAGCGTGCGCGGCGCGCCTTTCAACGCCGTAATCAGGAAATTGTCGAGGCGCTGGCCGGCATAGGCTTCATCGACGGTGAGCATCTTGACCGTCGGTGCATCGGTCGGTACATCAGCCGATATATTGGGAATTGCGGGTGAATCTGACATGAACTGTCCTGTATTGACGCCGGATAAAGTCTCTTTTACTCTCATTGGCTCTCTATTAATTAGGGAGCCATTGGCCTTGACGGCAGATGGCTGCTATATTAGCGAGCCGCTTGCCGTTGAAGTCTGTTTTCAAAGACTGCTTCGATGGCTGCATGATAAAGCAAAGCGACTGCTGCTTGGCAGGAAACGCAACAC
>CALEYY010000149.1 GCA_937928295.1 uncultured Moraxellaceae bacterium | reverse complement strand
GACCTTCTCATCGCGCGCGACTTGCAGAATTTTCTCGCACGACACCATGACGCCGAGATCGACGATGTCGTAGCCGTTGCAGCCGAGCACCACGCCCACGATGTTCTTGCCGATGTCATGCACATCGCCCTTGACCGTGGCCATGAGCACCTTGCCCTTGGCCTCGACCACGCCATTTTTTTCCTCTTCGATGAACGGAATCAGATGGTTCACCGCCTGCTTCATCACGCGAGCGGATTTCACCACCTGCGGCAGGAACATCTTGCCTGCACCGAAGAGGTCGCCGACCACATTCATGCCATCCATGAGCGGGCCTTCGATGACATGAATCGGGCGTGCCACTGACAGGCGAGCCTCTTCCGTATCTTCCACAATAAAGGTGGTGATGCCTTTCACCAGCGCATGTTCCAAGCGCTTGCCCACCGGCAGACTGCGCCAGGCGGCATCCTCGACCACGGCCTTGCTGCCGTCGCCGCGGAATTGCTCAGCGATTTCCAGCAGTCGCTCGGTACCGTCATCGCGCAGGTTGCGCACCACATCTTCCACGCGCGCTTTCAGCTCGGCGGGAATGTCTTCGTAGATGGCGAGCTGGCCGGCGTTGACGATGCCCATCGTGAGGCCGTTGCGAATCGCGTAGTACAGAAAGACCGAGTGGATGGCTTCGCGCACCGGCTCGTTGCCACGGAACGAGAACGACACATTGGAGATGCCGCCGGAGATCTTCGCGTACGGCAGCTCGCGCTTGATGAACGCGCAGGCGTTGATGAAATCGACGGCGTAGTTGTTGTGTTCCTCGATGCCGGTCGCTACGGCGAACACATTCGGGTCGAAGATGATGTCTTCCGGCGGGAAGCCGACTTCATTGACCAGGATGTCGTAGGAGCGTTTGCAGATCTCGTTCTTGCGCGCCTCGGTGTCGGCCTGACCCTGCTCGTCGAATGCCATGACGATGACTGCCGCGCCGTAGCGCATGCACAGCCTGGCGCGGGCGATGAACTCGGGGATGCCTTCCTTCATCGAAATCGAGTTCACCACCGACTTGCCCTGGATGCATTTCAGGCCGGCCTCGATGATCTCCCACTTCGACGAATCGACCATGATGGGCACGCGGCAGATATCCGGCTCGGTGGCGACCATGTTGAGGAAGGTGACCATGGCGCGCTCGGAGTCGAGCATGCCTTCGTCCATATTGATGTCGATGATCTGCGCGCCGGCCTCGACCTGCTCGCGGGCAATCGCCAGCGCTTCCTGATAGTTCTCTTCGCGGATCAGGCGGGCGAACTTCTTCGAGCCGGTGACATTGGTGCGCTCACCGACATTGACGAAGAGGCTGCTCTCGTCAATCGTGAATGGCTCCAGCCCGGAGAGTTTGCAGGCCGGTGTGAACGATGGCACTTCGCGGCGTGGATGCTTGGCGACCGCTGCCGCGATGGCTTTGATGTGCTCCGGCGTGGTGCCGCAGCAGCCACCGACGATGTTGAGAAAGCCGCTGGCAGCAAATTCTTCGATGATCGCCGCCGTTTCATCAGCAGTTTCGTCGTACTCGCCGAAGGCGTTGGGCAGGCCGGCGTTCGGATGTGCGCTGACAAAGGTGTCGGCCTTGATCGCCAGTTCCTGCACATAGGGCCGCAATTCCTTGCCACCCAACGCACAGTTGAAGCCAATCGAAATTGGCTTGGCATGACGCACGGAGTTCCAGAATGCCTCGGCCGTCTGACCCGAAAGCGTGCGACCGGAGGCGTCGGTGATGGTGCCGGAAATCATGATCGGCAGCGTGTAACCGAGATCGTCAAACACGCCTTGCACGGCAAAGATGCAGGCCTTGGCGTTGAGCGTGTCGAACACGGTCTCGATCAGGATGATGTCGGCGCCGCCATCGATCAGCGCAAAGGTCGCCTCGCGATAGTTCATCACCAGCTCGTCGAAGCTGACATTGCGGAAGGCCGGGTTGTTCACATCCGGCGAGATCGAGCAGGTGCGCGAGGTCGGGCCGAGCACGCCGGCGACGAAGCGCGGCTTGTGCGGCTCGCGGGCCGTCCACTCATCCGCGACACGGCGGGCGAGGGCAGCGGCTTCGCGATTGAGCTCGGTGACCAGCGATTCCATGCCGTAGTCGGCCATGGACACCTGCGTGCCGTTGAAGGAGTTGGTTTCGAGAATGTCGGCACCGGCCGCGCAATAGGCATCGTGAATGCCGGCGATGATGCCGGGGTTGCTCAGCACCAGCAGATCATTGTTGCCCTTCACATCGCGCGGCCAGTCAGCAAAGCGTTCACCGCGATAGTCGGCTTCTTCCAGTTTGTGACGCTGAATCATGGTGCCCATGGCACCATCGATGATCAGGATGCGCTCTTGAAGCGCCTGCTGAAATTGCTGGACTCGGGCGTCGCGTGCAGATGTGTTGGACATGAGAAAAGGCATCTATCCAAAAAAATGGATGGATAGTGTAGCAGAGCCATCAGCATGAGTCCTGTCTTGCTGGCGGCTCAAGCCTGCTATAATCAGTTGCATATTGAATTCCGCCTACCAGTCACTAAAAGGGGCTCTTGATGAGTGATGTGATGAGCGACGCCGTGTCTACCGAAGTACTTCCTGTTGACGCACTTCCCACGGAAGTGACCAGCAACATGGTGATTACCGAGTCCGCGCAAGTTTATCTGCGCGAGTTGCTGGGCAAGCAGAACAGTCCGGGCATTGGCGTACGCATCTTTGTCGAAAACCCCGGCACGCCGCGCGCCGAATGCTGCATGGCCTATTGCACGGTCGGCGAAGAGAAGTCGGAAGATGTGCGCATTGATTACGAAGGCTTCCCGGCGTATGTCGATTTCCGCTCGGTGACTTACTTGGTCGATGCCGTGATTGACTACAATAAGGATCGCATGGGCGGTCAGCTTACCTTCAAGGCACCGCGCTCCAAGGTTCCCAACATCTCGTCGGACAGCCCGATCGAAGAGCGCATCAATCATGTGCTGTTTTCGGAAGTGAACCCCGGCCTGGCTGCGCATAACGGCAGCGTCAGCTTGCTGGAGTGCTACAACGACCCGGAGGAAGGCTGGACGGCTGTGCTCAAGTTCGGCGGCGGTTGCCAAGGCTGCTCGGCAGTAGACATGACGCTGAAGCAGGGCGTTGAAACTACGCTGAAGGCGCAGATTCCCGAGCTGGCGCGCGTTACCGACAGCACCGACCACAGCAAGAAAGACAACGCCTACTTCAAATAAGCTGCAAAACCCGCCTCAGCCGCGTCAGCTCACGCTCACGCGGCTGAGTGCCGTCAAGATTAAATATTTGTAATAAAGGCAGTTTTGTCACACTGATTTGTATGGCGCATCACTAGAATGCGCGTCTTTTGAACAATCTTCCCCTGCTCGGTGAAATTGCATGTTTGCGTTTGGCTTGTCTCGACTACGCCGGATACCCCTCGTCCTGATCTCGGCGCTGCTGTCTTTGCTGTGGTCGCCCATGACATTGGCGGCGCAAAGCGAAGTCACCATCCTGTGCTATCACGAGATTTCCGAGCGCTCGCAGGCGCTGGCAGCGGACTATGCCGTGACCCCGACGCAGCTGGTGCGCCAGCTCGACTGGCTGAAGAACAACGGTTATCACTTTGTCAGCATGGATGATGTGTTGGCGGATCGTGCCGGCACCAAACCCTTGCCGGAAAAGTCCGTGCTGCTTAGTTTCGACGATGGCTATCGCTCGGTTTACACGCATGTGTTTCCGCTGCTGAAGCTGTTTGATGCCCCGGCCGTGGTGGCGGTGGTGGGCAGCTGGCTGGAAGAGAAAGACCATGTCGATTTCGATGGTCGCACTATCCCGCGCACAGACTTTCTGACTTGGCCGGAAATTCGCGAGATGCAGGAGAGCGGTCTGGTTGAAGTTGCCAGTCACAGCTATGCCTTGCATCGCGGCATGATGGGCAATCCACAGGGGAACAAAGAGCCAGCGGCGATCACGCGTTTGTTCGATGCCGCCACGCAGCGCTACGAGACTGAGCCGGCGTATCAGGCGCGTGTGCTCAGCGATTTGAAGCACAACAACGCCGTGCTCAAGCAGGCGCTGGGCAAGGCTCCGCGCATCATGGTCTGGCCTTATGGCGGCTATAACGCAACCACACGGGCACTGGCCGCCAAGGCCGGTATGCCAGTGGGTTTGTCGCTGGATGACGGCCCGAACACGCCGGATGTGCCGGTGGATCGTATGCGTCGCATTCTGGTGGAAGGGCCGCTGACGCTGGCCGGCTTGGAGCGCGAAATATCCATTCGGCATCGCAACCTGAGCGATAACGACCGCGCCGCCAAAATCATGCATGTCGATCTCGACAATGTGTATGACCCCGATCCGGCACAGCAGGAACGCAATCTCGGCCATCTGCTCGATCGCATCCAGCTCATGGGCGTGAACACCGTGTATGTGCAGGCGTTTGCCGACCCCGACGGCAACGGCTCGGCCGATGCCCTGTATTTCCCTAATCGTCATCTGCCGATGCGCGCCGACCTGTTCAATCGCGTGGTCTGGCAGATCAGCACGCGCACCAAGGCCAAGCGCGTTTATGCCTGGATGCCGATGCTGGCGTTTGACCTGCCGGCGAATAATCCGGCAGCGAATGATGTGGTGGTGACGCAGACCAATAATCCTGACCATGTTGCTATGGGCTACCACCGCCTCACGCCATTTTCACCGCGTGCACGGCAAGTGATTCGCGATATCTATCAGGACTTGTCGCGCACGGTGCCGATCTCCGGTCTGCTCTTTCACGATGATGTCACGCTCAGCGATTACGAAGACGCCAGCCCCGATGCGCTGGCCATGTACAAGCACTGGGGGCTGCCGGCCTCGCTGGCGACCATTCGCGATGACGATGACCTGCTCGGGCGCTGGACCATCCTGAAGATTCACTGGCTGGACAACTTCGCCAAAGAGCTGGCCAATGTGGTGCGTCAGGAGCAACCGGAACTGAAGACGGCGCGCAATATGTATGCGCAGGTCGTGCTCAATCCGCGCTCGGAAACCTGGTACTCGCAGGCCTTGCAGAACTCGCTGGTGAGTTACGACTTCACTGCCATCATGGCCATGCCCTACATGGAGCAGGCCGCTGATCCCACTGCCTTCTATGAAGCGCTGGTGGACAAGGTGAGAGCTGTTCCTGGCGCGATGAATCGTGTGGTGTTCGAGCTGCAGGCCACGAATTGGCGCAACAACCAGCCGGTGCCATCCACGGAGATGGCCAGCACCATCGCGCTGCTGTACAAGCTGGGGGCCAAACATGTGGGCTACTACCCGGACAATTTCATCCACGACCACCCGGACCCCACCGTGCTGAAGCCGGTATTCGACACCAAACCGAGCGGGCCTGACCGATGAACATTCTCACGGACTTGCCGCTCTGGCGGGATGTGGCCGACTCGGCGCTGGCCTTTGTATTTTTCTATCCACTCTACATGTCGCTGCTGTGGATGCTGGGCGCGGTGATCTTCTACTGGCGCTTCGAGCGCGGTCAGCGCCCGTTTTATCAGCCGAAAGAGCTGGTCAATACGCCGCCGGTGAGCGTGCTGATTCCTTGTTTCAACGAAGGCGACAACGCCGAAGAAACGCTGACGCACGCGCTGCGTCTGAACTACCCCGAGTTTGAAGTGATTGCCATCAACGATGGCAGCAGCGACAACACCGCCGATGTGCTGGACAAGTTGGCGGCGCAGCACCCTAGGCTGCGCGTCGTGCATCTGGCGCAAAATCAGGGCAAGGCCATGGCCTTGCAGGCGGGCAGCTTGCTGGCCAAGCACGAGATCCTGATCTGCATTGATGGCGATGCCTTGCTTGATCCGCATGCCGCGCACTGGATGGTGCGTCACTTTGTGGAGGATGCAACGGTGGCGGCCGTCACCGGCAACCCGCGTATCCGCAATCGCTCGACGCTGCTCGGGCGCATTCAGGTTGGTGAGTTCTCGTCCATTGTCGGCATGATTAAGCGTGCGCAGCGCACCTTCGGCCGTCTGTTCACGGTGTCTGGCGTCATTACCGCTTTCCGCAAGTCGGCAGTGCATCAAATCGGCTACTGGAGTGCCGACATGCTCACCGAAGACATCGATGTGACCTGGAAGCTGCAACGCTCCGGCTGGGATATCCGTTTCGAGCCCAATGCGCTGGTCTGGATTCTCATGCCGGAAACGCTCAGTGGCCTGTGGAAGCAGCGCCTGCGCTGGGCCATGGGCGGTGCGCAGGTGCTGCTGAAAAACCTCGATGTGCTGGTGCGCCCCAGCCAGAACCATCTCTGGCCATTGATGATGGAGCTGTGCCTGAGCCTGCTCTGGTCGTACCTGATGGCGCTGCTCTGCGTGCTCTGGCTGCTGTCTTTGGTGCTGCCGGCCGGGACTTTGCCGCACATGACATCGCCGCTGCTGCCGCAATGGAGCAGCGTGATTCTTGGCGCAACCTGCCTGCTGCAATTCGGCCTGAGCAAATGGCTGGACAGCCGCTACGACCAGGGCCTGGGCCGCAATTACTACTGGATGATCTGGTACCCGCTGGTGTTCTGGATCATCACCACCTCGTCGACCATTGTCGCCTTCCCGAAAGTCGTTTTCCGCCGCACCGGCCAGCGCGCACGCTGGGTTAGCCCGGATCGTGGCGTCCGTATCGAATCAACCTCCGTGACTTCAGAGACTGAACATGAAAAGCAATAAATCCCTCATCATCGATCTGCGCAGCCAATTGCACTGGCATCAACGCATGCTGTCGGATGTGTTTACCGCAGTGCTCTGGGGCGTGTGGTTCTACCTGTGGCGTCCGATTGCCGGCCTGATCGCCTGGCTGCATGGCTGGAGCGTGCTGGTGCGCCCAGCCGGCACCAAGTTCATGCTAACCGGCGTTGTCAGCATTGAAGGTCTGATGGCGGTGTTTGGCGCTGCTGGCACGCTGATGCTCTGGTCCCTGCTGCCCAAGCGCGGCGTTGCCCGTCAGCCCAAGGTCAATACCGTGAATGATGCCGCAGACTATTTTGCGCTGCCGGTCGAGCATATCGAGCAGGGGCAGCAGGCCAATATCTGCCGCGTCCATCACGATGAATGCGGCCGTATTGTGCGGATCGAAACGCAGGGCTGATCTTGCGGTCATGAAAAAGCCCCGGCGCGTGAGCGACCGGGGCTTTTTTGTGACTGTCGGTTTGTGACGGCCGGCTTATGCTGCCAGAGCGATTAGCGCCGCGTTGGCAGCACATCCTTGAGCTTGGCGTGCATGGACAGCACGGCCTTCTCGGTGGTTTCCCAGTCGATGCAGCCATCGGTCACGGACTGGCCGTAGACCAGCTGCGATAGATCCTTGGGGATGTCCTGACGGCCGAACTTGATGTGCGACTCGATCATCATGCCGATGATGGACTTGTTGCCCTCAACGATCTGATTGGCGACATTGTCCATGACCAGCGGTTGCAGCGCCGGGTCCTTGTTGGAGTTGGCGTGCGAGGCATCGATCATGATGTTCATCGGCGCTTTCGCCTTTTCCAGCTCGCGCTCGGCTAGCGCCACCGACACCGAATCGTAGTTCGGCTTGCCATCGCCACCGCGCAGCACGACATGGCCGTACTGGTTGCCGGTGGTGTTGATGACAGCGACCTTGCCCTGATTGTCGATGCCCAGAAAGCTGTGCGGGTTCTGCACCGAGAGCAGGGCATTGGTGGCGACTTTCAGGCCGCCATCGGTGCCGTTCTTGAAGCCGACCGGCGACGACAGGCCCGACGACATCTCGCGATGCGTCTGCGATTCCGTGGTGCGCGCGCCAATGGCCGACCAGGCGATGAGGTCGTGCATGTACTGCGGCGACATCGGGTCCAGCGCCTCGGTAGCGCAGGGCAGGCCCAGCTCGTTGAGCTCGATCAGCAGCTTGCGACCCACATGCAGACCTTCCTCGATGCGGAAAGTGTCATCCATGCGCGGATCGTTGATCAGACCCTTCCAGCCCACCGTGGTACGCGGCTTCTCGAAGTACACGCGCATGACCAGGTAGAGCGTGTCGCTGACTTGCGCGGCCAGGGCTTTCAGGCGCTGGGCATAGTCGTGAGCGGCTTTGATATCGTGGATGGAGCAGGGGCCGATCACCAGAAATAGGCGGTGATCCTTGCCATCGAGAATGTTGCGGATGACCTGACGGCCTTCGACCACGGCGGCGCGCGCAGCCGTAGTCAGTGGCAGCTCACGCTTGAGCTCTTCAGGCGTGATCAGGACATCGATGGAACGAATATTGAGGTCGACGACGGTATTGTCAGCTGGGTTCATAGCGGTCTCCACGCAAGCCCGCGATGATAGCGCAAAGTTTCAAAAAGCAAAGTTCAGAAGAAGATGAACTTTATGCTCAGCAGCATCAGCGTCACGCCCAAAATGGGACGAATGCGAGCTTCCGGCATGCGCGAGCTAAGGTTGGTGCCGATCACGATCATCGGCAGCGAACCGATCAGCAGCAGGCCAAGCAGATGCCAATCCACATTGCCCATGCTCAGGTGGCCCAGACCCGCCACCAGCGTCAGCATCACGGCATGCGTGATATCGGTGCCGATGATGCGGATCATGGCCAGCGCCGGGAACAGCGTGACCAGCACCATCACGCCAAACACCCCGGCACCGATGGACGACAGCGTGACCAGCACGCCCAGCACCACGCCCATGGTCACCGTAGCGGCAGTTTGATGCCGCGCCAGGAAGTCACGCACCGGGGTATGCACGCGATTCTGCATGCGGCGTTGCAACCACGGGCGCAGCAACAGGCTCACGGCGGTGACCAGCAGCATGAAGCCGAGCGCATGCGTCAGTACTGGCTTGTAGGCGCTGGCATCGGGAAACCAGTGCTTCAGGCCCCAGACCGTGAGCAGCGCCGCCGGCAAGCTGCCCATGGCCAGCGTCAGCGTAATGCGCCACTGAATGTTGCGGTTGCGATGATGAATGATGGCGCCGCCGGTCTTGCTGATCGACGCATACAGCAGATCGGTGCCGATGGCGGTGTGCAGCGGAATGCCGAGCAGGGTCAGCAGCGGCGTCATCAGCGAACCGCCACCGACGCCGGTGAGGCCGACGACAAAGCCGACCAGCGCGCCGGAAAGAATGAACAGCAGATCGTGCGGAGCGATGGACATTGCCGATAAAGCCTAGATAAAGAAGACGGGCGGCGAAAATAGTGGCTTTTTACTGATTTAGCCAAGAATTTTTCATGCTAGGTTTATAGCATTGAGTTATATCAAAAGGAGTTCGACGATGAAGCTGCAGCAATTGCGATACATATGGGAGGTGTCCCAGCATGAACTCAATGTGTCGCAAACGGCAAACGCTTTGTTCACCTCGCAGCCCGGCATCAGCAAACAGATTCGCCTGTTGGAAGACGAGCTGGGCGTGGAGATATTCGCACGCAACGGCAAGCACCTCACGCGCGTGACGCCGGCCGGGCAGGCTATTCTCAAGCTTGCCGGCGAAGTGCTGCGGCAGACCGAGTCGATTCGTCAGGTCGCGCTGGAGTTCTCCGATGAAGCCAAGGGCAGCCTGAGCCTGGCCACCACGCATACGCAGGCGCGCTACCGCTTGCCGCCGGTCATCGCCGAGTTTCGCGACAAGTTCCCCGATGTGGCGCTGCACATGCACCAGGGCACGCCGCAGCAAATCTCCGAAATGGCCGCTGATGGCACCGTCGACTTTGCCATCGCCACCGAAGCGCTGGAACACTTCACCGACCTCGTGATGCTGCCGGCGTATCAATGGAATCGCTCGGTGGTCGTGCCCAAGGGGCATCCGCTGACGAAGCTGGACAAGCTCACGCTGGAAGCGGTCGCCGAGTTTCCGATTGTGACCTATGTGTTCGGCTTTACCGGCCGCTCCAAGCTCGATGAGGCGTTCAGTCAGGCCGGGCTGGCGGCGAATGTGGTGTTTACCGCGACCGATGCCGATGTGATCAAGACCTATGTGCGGCTGGGGCTGGGCGTGGGGATTATCGCCAGCATGGCCTATGAGGCCGAGAAAGATGGCGGTGACCTGGTGGCGCTGGATGCCGGGCATTTATTTGAGCCGAGCACGACGCATATCGGCTTCAGGCGCGGTACTTTCTTGCGCGGGTTCATGTTTGATTTCATCGAGACCTTTGCGCCGCATTTGACGCGGAGCCTGGTGGAGTCGGTGCTGAATCGGGGCGATGCACGGGCAGAGGTGGATCATTTGTTTAAGGGTAAGGAGTTGCCGAGCTTTTGAGGCTCGGCCGCTGCAACAGCGCGCCCGCTTAAACGGCGTCAGCCGCGAATCTCGAACGACACGGCTTCCACATTCCCGATATGCAGCCCGCATTCCTTCTTCGTGGCTTCCTCCCACCACCAGCGGCCCTCGCGCTCATGCTGGCCGGGCAGCACCGGTCGCGTGCAGGGCTCGCAGCCGATGCTGATGAAGCCCTTTTCGTGCAGCGGGTTGTACGGTACTTCCAGCGCGCGGATGTAGTCCCAGACTTCCTGTGAGCTCCAGTTCGCCAGCGGATTGAACTTCACCAGTGCGCCATCATTGCCGATGAAGCTGGTGTCGAGCTGGATCTGCGGCACGCTGTTGCGTGTGCCGGGGCTCTGGTCTTTGCGCTGGCCGGTCATCCACGCATTGGTGGTGGCGAGCTTGCGGCGCAGCGGCTCGACCTTGCGGATGCCGCAGCATTCCTTGTGATCGTCCTGATAGAAGCTGAACAGGCCTTTTTCATTGACCAGCTGCGATACGGCGTCGGCTTCCGGGAAGCAGACTTCAATCGGGATGCCGTAGTGCGTGCGTACGGTATCGAGAAAGCGATAGGTCTCGGCGTGCAGGCGACCGGTATCCAGCGTGAAGACACGGAAGGGCAGCTTGCTCTTCACGGCCATGTCGACGAGGACAACATCTTCGGCGCCGCTGAAGGAGATGGCCAGGCCGGGGAAGGTGGTGAGGGCGAATTTGAGCAGGGTTTGCGGGCTCTTGCCGTCGTATTCGGCGGCCCAGGCGGCGACTTGTTCAGCGGAAACAGGCATGGATGGCATCCTTGAAAATGACGGAGCGCGTAAAACGCGGCAAGGCCGTAAGCATAGCAGAGCGTTTATCAGCGTTGCATGCCGGGAGTCTTGCCAGTACCCTTTGCGCGAAATTTGCCGGCCTTACCGCCGGCGCTCCCTGACTGGCAATGAGGTGTTGCGATGGAACTGGTGTGTCTCGATCTGGAAGGTGTGCTGGTCCCGGAAATCTGGATCAATTTTGCCAAGCGCACAGGCATCAAGGAGCTGGAGGCCACCACGCGTGACATCCCCGATTACGATGTACTGATGCAGCAGCGCCTGCGCATCCTGCGCGAGCATAAGCTGGGTCTGCCGGACATCCAGGCCGTGATTGCCGAGATGGGTCCGCTGCCGGGCGCGCGCGAGTTCCTGGCCTGGGTGCGTGATCACTTTCAGCTCATCATTCTGTCCGACACTTTTTACGAGTTCGCCAAGCCGCTGATGGAGCAGCTTGATCTGCCGACGCTGTTTTGCCACAAGCTGGAAGTTGCCGATGACGGCACCATCACGGACTACAAGCTGCGCCAGCCGGACCAGAAGACGATGGCGATCAAGGCGTTTCATTCGCTGAACTACCGCTGCATCGCCGCCGGTGATTCCTACAACGACACCGGCATGCTCAGCGAAGCCGAGCAGGGCATTCTGTTCGATGCGCCGGAGAATGTGATTCGCGAATTCCCGCAGTTCCCGGTCACGCACAATTACGAAGAGCTGAAGGCCGAGATCCGCAAGGCGTCGCTGCGCAAGATTCCGTAAGGGTCAGCGCTGAGATGAAAAAGGCGCCTTCGTGGCGCTTTTTTCATGCTTGGCGTTCAGCGCGAAAAGAAAGGGATTCAGCGCTGCTCCAGCGCGCGCATGATGCCGCCCATCTTGTTGCCGCATTCTTCCCATTCGCTCTGCCACTGCGAGTCCAGCGTGATGCCGCCGCCGGCCCAGGTGCGCAGCGTGCCGTCCTTTAAGACCAGTGTGCGGATGGTGATGTTGCTGTCGAAGTGGCCGCTGGCGTCCCAGTAGAACAGGCTGCCACAGTACAAGCCGCGGGGCGTCGGCTCCAGCGCTTCGATGATCTCCATGACGCGCTTTTTCGGCGCGCCGGTGATCGAGCCGCCGGGGAATGCGTCGCGCAGCACGCTGGCGATATTGGCGTCGGCAGCCAGCGTGGCCTCAATCGTGGTGACCAGGTGATGCACCTGACCAAAGCTTTCCAGCGCGCACAGCTGCGGCACCTGCACGCTGCCGATGACGGCGTGCTTGCTCAGGTCGTTGCGCAGCAGGTCGGTGATCATGATGTTTTCGGCCATGTCCTTGGCGCTGGCGAGCAACGCGCTGGCCTCGGCGGCATCGGCGATGGCATCGGCCTGACGGCGGCGCGTACCCTTGATCGGGCGCGTGGTGATGCGCTGCTGGTGGATGCCGAGAAACTGCTCCGGCGAGAGGCAGAGTATCTCGCCCCAGGGCAGACGCCAGTAGGCGGCATAAGGCGCCAGCGCGAGCGGACGCAGCGTGCTGTAGGCGGCCCACAGTTCGCCTTCGCAGTGGGCCTCATAGGCTTGCGTGTAATTGACCTGATAGCAGTCGCCGGCGCGGATGAAGTCGTGAATGCGGGCGATGTCGGCGGCGTAGCGCGGCTGTTGGGTCAGCGCCTGGAACGGTGTTTGCAAAAGCAAGGATTGGCAGGGTGACGGCGCTGCTGTTTGCAAGCGCGCCAGCCAGTCCGGCCAGGTCTGCGCATTCAGGCTCCAGGCAAAGCAGCGGCGCTGCTCATGGTCCCAGACGCAGCCCTGATCGTAGTAGGCGAGGATGGCCAGCGGCCAGTCATCGTGGCGTGGCGTGGGCAGGCCGCGCTCGCTGGCGCTGGCGTAGCCGAGGCAGCCCATCACGCCGTGTACGAAGGGCCAGTTTTGCGCTGGCTCGGCACGCGGCAGCTCCGGGCCGCCCCAGTCCTGCAGGGCTTGCATCACGGCAAAGGCATCGGCGTCAGCGGCGAGGTCGGCGGCAGGCCAGTGCGCGTGCTGCCAGCCATCGCCGGTCTGCCAGGAGTGGGCACGCGGGGCTGCAACGAGGATGTCCCAGCGGCCGGCCGCCTGGCTGTCCAGCAGCAAGGGCCAGGGCAGGTCGCGAACGGCGGCGAGTGCTGCTTCGGGCGAGTCAGTCCAGGCCAACTCGTGGATGAGCATCAGGAAGAGCCATTCTCGTTGCTGTTTGCGCCGTCAACGGGCAGCCAGAAGCCGGCGCTGATGTCATCGGCGAGCCAGCTCAGCACGGCTTCCGGCAGTGCGGCCAGTGCGGCGGCGCTATGGCGTCGGCCGGTTAGCAGCGCGGGCAGATGCGGCTTGACGGCATCGGGCACGGTAACGGCTTCACCGTTGCGCCAGAAGGTCTGCGTTTGCGACTCCCAGAGCCAGCGTGAGGCTGGGTCGCGGAGCAGATCGATGCCATCGCTCAGTGCCGCGCACAGGTCGGCCAGCGTGCAGGGCTCACCTTCGGGCTCGTAGTCGTCGTATTTGGCTTCGCTGAGGAAGGGCGCGAGTGCGGTCTGGAACAGCAGCGGTTGCTGCAGCCAGCCCTGCAAGGTGGTGGCGAGCGTGGTGACATCGCTGAGGCCGAGTTCGGCGGGATGCACCGGCAGGGCGCGGCCGGCATCGCCATAAAGCTGGTCGGTGCCACGGTCGAGCAGCACGGCATCCACCACCTGCTCTAGGATGTGACCGAGAGACGGGGCGCGGAAGCCGACGGAGTAGGTCAGGCACTCGGTCTGCGCGACACCGTGATGGCCGAGGCCGGGCGGCACATAGAGCAGGTCGCCGGGGCCGAGAATTTCGTCGAAGCTCACCGGCATGTCGGCGATCAGGCGCAGCTGGGCGTGCTCCAGGCGTGGCGTCTGATCGTTGCATGGTTCGCCGAGCTGCCAGCGGCGCTGGCCGGGGCCTTGGAGCAAGAACACATCGTACTGGTCGAAGTGAGCGCCGACCGAGCCGCCGGGCACGGCGTAAGACACCATGACATCGTCGATGCGCCATTCCGGCACGAAGGCGAAGTGGTCGAGCAGGTCGGCCAGCGGCGGTAGATAGTGGTCTACGGCCTGCACCAGCGCCGTCCACTTCTTGCCCTTGAGTTTGCGCCAGACCGTCGAGTGGAACGGGCCCTGGCGCACTTCCCAAGGCTCGGCGCCATCTTCCACGATGACGCGGCTCTCGGCCTCTTCGGTTTCGGCCAGTTCGAGCAGCTCGTCCGGCTCCAGCAGGGTCGCCAGATCTGGGAAGGCATTGCGCACCAGCAGCGGTTTTTTCTGCCAGTAGTCGCGCAGGAACTCGCTGGCGCGCAGGCCGCCGAGCCAGGGCAGCGGGGCATCAGCCAGGCAATCGGCAACAGCAGTCGGGTTCAGCAGCATGGCGGTTCCTGTTTAATTTTTTGTGGATGTCTGCGTGGCTTAAATACGCGTGGCTTAAACGCGCTGCGCCTGAGCGACGGCATTACCGATGTAGCTCGCCGGCGTCAGCGCCCGCAGCTCGGCTTTCACGGCCTCGGGCATGTCCAGCGTGTCGATGAAGACCTGCAGGCGTTCGCGGTCGATGCCCTTGCCGCGCGTCAGCGCCTTCAGCTTTTCATAGGGCTCGTCGATGCCGTAGCGGCGCATCACGGTCTGGATCGCTTCGCCCAGCACTTCCCACGACGCATCGAGGTCATCGGCCAGCTTCTGCTCGTTCATTTCCAGCTTGCCGATGCCCTTCAGCGCGGCATCGTAGGCGATGGCGCTGTGCGCGAGGCCGACACCGAGGTTGCGCAGCACGGTGGAGTCGGTGAGGTCGCGCTGCCAGCGCGAGATCGGCAGCTTCTCGGCGAGATGGCCGAGGATGGCGTTGGCCAGGCCGAGGTTGCCTTCCGAGTTCTCGAAATCGATGGGGTTGACCTTGTGCGGCATGGTCGAGGAGCCGACTTCGCCTTCCTTGAGCTTCTGTTTGAAGTAGCCCAGCGAGATGTAGCCCCAGACATCGCGATCGAAGTCGATGAGGATGGTGTTGAAGCGGCGCACGGCATCGAAGTATTCGGCGATGTAGTCGTGCGGCTCGATCTGCGTGGTGTAGGGGTTGAAGGTCAGCCCCAGCGAAGTCACGAAAGTCTCGGCATTGGCCTGCCAGTCCACTTCCGGGTAGGTCACCAGATGCGCGTTGTAGTTGCCGACGGCACCGTTGATCTTGCCCAGCAGCGGCACGGCCGCGAGCTGTTCGATCTGACGCTGGAGACGGAAGGCGACATTGGCCATTTCCTTGCCGAGCGTGGTCGGCGAGGCGGTCTGGCCATGCGTGCGCGACAACATGGAGACATCAGCATAGCGATGCGCGAGGCCGCGAATGGCGTCGGTGACGGTCTGCATCTGCGCCTGCACGACATCGCGGCCGGCTTTCAGCATGAGCGCGTGCGAGAGGTTGTTGATGTCTTCCGAGGTGCAGGCGAAGTGGATGAATTCGCTCACGGCCGCCAGTTCCGGCAGCGCTTTGACGCGATCCTTGAGGAAGTATTCGACGGCCTTCACATCATGGTTGGTGACGCGCTCGCTATTCTTGATCCACTCGGCATCGTCCAGCGAGAAATTGCTCACCAGCGCATTCAGGAACTGCTGCGCTTCGGCGCTGAAGGTCGGCACTTCGGCCACGCCGGGCAAATCGGCCAGGCGCTGGAGCCAGCGCACTTCGACTTCGACACGGGCGCTGATCAGGCCAAATTCGCTGAAAATCGGACGCAGGGCATCGACCTTGCCGGCATAGCGGCCATCGACCGGTGACAGGGCGGTCAGCGTGGTGGATTGAGTGAATTGCGCCATGACGGGCTCCGAAGCGGCAAAGAGAAAGAGGGCGTTTTAAGGGCGCGAAGTTTACACCGATTTGGCGATTTCGCGGATTTCCCGGAGGATTTGCCCGCGTGTGAAGATCAGGTGCCAGCGACGGCCACCGAGTCGTCGCCAGAGCCAGGCGGCGCGCACGCCGGCGAGCAGGATGGCGCGAATCCGTTCGGCCATGCCGGCGGCCTGCAGCTGCTTGGCATCACCGCGAATCTGCACGCGGAAGCGGAGCTGACCGAGGCTATCCACATAGGCTGAACCGAGTAGGTTGTTGAGTTCACCCGTACTCATGTCCGGGCTCATGACGCGCTGCCGGTTGATCGAATCTAGTCGCGTGCGCAGCGTGTTCTGCACCGCTGGGCTGTCGTTGAACTGGCCTTCGACCTGCACCACGCCGAGCGCAATGCGGATGATCTCGCTGGCATTCTGAAGGCCGCGACCTTGCTCCATCAAACAACCTTCAAGCCAGCGCAGACCCGGCTTCAAACCCTGCGGATCGGGATAGATGTCGCCGGGCGCATCGGTGTCCATGACCAGTACCGACTGCTTCAGGAACGCTTCGGCATCGGCATCGGTACTGCCTTTGCGCGCCAGTTCGTTGGCCAGCCCTGCCGCCTGAAAAATGGCCGCCAGCGCCAGGGTCTTGTCGCGATTGAGTTGGCTCATGCCGGAACTGTCTCCTCGATGACGCCGCCGCCAAGGCAGACATCATCCACATAAAAAACCACAGATTGGCCGGGTGTGACGGCGCGCTGAGTGTCGGTGAAGTCGACGCGATAACGCTCGCCGTCATGGCTGACGATGCAGGTTTGATCGGGCTGGCGATAGCGTGTCTTCGCGGTGCAGTGCAGGGGCAGTGCGGGCGCGCTGCCGGCAACCCAGTCGATGGTGCCGGCAAACAGCGCTCGGCTCATCATCAGCGGATGCTCATGGCCCTGACCGATGACCAGCACATTACGCACGAGATCTTTGTGCACCACATACCACGGCGCTTCTTCGGCATTTTTCTGGCCGCCGATGCCGATGCCCTGACGCTGGCCCAGCGTGTAGTACATCAGGCCCTGATGCTCGCCAATGACCGCGCCGGCATCGGTCTCGATACGGCCCGGCTGTGCCGGCAGATACTGCGCCAGAAAGTCCTTGAAGCGGCGCTCGCCAATGAAGCAGATGCCGGTCGAATCCTTCTTGGCGGCCGTGGCCAGGCCCAGTTCGGCGGCGATGCGGCGCACCTCCGGCTTCTCGATGTCGCCCACCGGAAACAGCGTGCGGGCGATCTGCGAACCGGCGACGGCGTGCAGAAAATAGCTCTGATCCTTGTTGCCATCGCGCCCGCGCAGCAGCTGTGCTGGGTTGCCGGCACTGCGCCGGGTGTAATGGCCGGTGGCAATGAAGTCGGCACCGAGGCTCAGGGCGTAGTCGAGAAAGGCGCGGAACTTGATTTCCTTGTTGCACAGGATGTCTGGGTTGGGCGTGCGTCCGGCCTTGTATTCGTCGAGAAAATGCTCGAACACGCGATCCCAGTATTCGGCGGCAAAATTGGCCTGATGCAGCTTGATGCCGAGCCGGTCGCAGACCGCTTGGGCATCGGCCAGATCCTCGCGCGCCGTGCAATAGTCGGTGCCGTCATCCTCTTCCCAGTTCTTCATGAACAGGCCTTCCACGGCATAACCCTGTTGCATCAGCAGCCAGGCCGAGACCGACGAGTCGACGCCGCCGGACATGCCGACGATGACTTTTTGGCCTTGGGCGGGGGCTGCAGGGGGGATGGCGTGTGAATCTAAGCTCATATTGGGCTGGCGCAATGCACGGCATTTTCGGAAACTAGGGCGCTTATGTTAACGGATTGGCCGCACCCATGACAGGAAAGCAAATGACACAGCAAGCCGCGACTCTGAGCCACCTCGACGAACACGGCGCTGCCCGCATGGTCGATGTCGGCGACAAGCCAGATACGGCGCGCGAAGCCATCGCGACGGCGGCCATCCGCATGTTGCCGGCGACGCTGGCGCTGATTGTGTCGCAGGGGCATCCCAAGGGCGATGTGCTGGCGGTCGCGCGCATTGCCGGCATTCAGGCGGCGAAACGGACCTGGGAGCTGATTCCGCTTTGTCACCCGTTGATGCTGACCGGCGTGAGCGTGACGCTGGAGGCCGACGACAGCCTGCCCGGTCTGCGCATTCGTGCGCGCTGCAAGGTCAGCGGCCCGACCGGTGTGGAGATGGAGGCGCTAACGGCCGCCTCGGTAGCGGCGCTGACGGTGTATGACATGTGCAAGGCGGTGGATCGAGGCATGGTCATCGAGCAGATTCAGCTGGAAACCAAATCTGGCGGGGCCAGCGGCACTTGGCAACGGAACTGATTTTCAGGAACTAACTTTTTCAGGAATTAAAATGGCACCACGCATCACGATTCGTTATTTCGCCCGCATTCGCGAAAAGCTCGGGCTCAGCGAAGAGATTGTCGAGTTACGCCCGGACATGCAGACGCTGCTCAGCCTGCGGGTCGATCTGGCGCTGCGCGGTGAGGCTTGGGCCGAACTCGTCGGCCCGAATGCATCTCGCTTGATGGTGGCGCTGAATCAGAATCTGCTCAACATCAGCACCGATGTTGAGCTGGCTGATCATGACGAAGTGGCATTTTTCCCACCCGTGACCGGGGGCTGATATGGTGTCTGAGACAGCTTTTGAGGCTGCTGCCGAATCGCCCTGGCGCATTGAGGTCGCCGCCGGCACCATCGTGCCGCATACCGATGCCGTGGTGCGCTGGCAACTGCTGCCCGGCGTTGGCGCCACGGTGACCTTCACCGGCCAGGTGCGTCGCGACAGTCAGGCCGGCGATGTTTCGGCCATTGACCTTGAGCATTACCCCGGCATGTCCGAGCGCCTGCTATTGCAGCTTTTGCAGGATGCCGCCGCGCGCTGGGGCATCGTGGCCGGCGAGATCGTGCACCGCATCGGGCTGGTGCCGGCAGGGGAGACCATTGTTCGTGTCAGTGTCGCCTCGGCGCATCGGCGCGAAGCCTTCGAGGCGGCGGCCGGCATTATGGATACGCTGAAAACATCCGCCCCGTTCTGGAAACGGGAGTGGATCAACGGCCAGGCGCATTGGGTGGATGCCGTAAAGCACTGAGCTCAGGCCCGGTTTGGCCGCAAAAAGCCCATTCAGCCGAGCACAGCGCGCGCCTCACTCACCGGCACCTCGCGCCAGCCGCCTATGGCGATGTCGTCCAGTCGCCACGGCCCTATCGCCACGCGAATCAGCCGCAGTGTCGGCAGCCCTACGGCCGCGGTCATGCGCCGCACCTGCCGGTTTCGGCCCTCATCCAGCACCAGCTCAACCCAGCTCGTCGGTATCAGTGCGCGATGACGAATCGGCGGCATCCGCTCGCCAATCCGCTCGTCAACAAAACAGTTAGTCAGGTGCTGAGCGCTGATGGCGCATGCCGGCCCATCATTGAGCACCACGCCGGTGCGCAAGGCCGAAAGTGCCTCGTCAGTGACCACACCTT
>CALEYY010000148.1 GCA_937928295.1 uncultured Moraxellaceae bacterium | reverse complement strand
TCTTCACTACACATCAGCATCGCTGCGGTGTGGGGCGCATTATAGGGATGCCAAAACGAGCGTCAACACTTATCTGCGAAAATTCGTTTGGTTGTCCGTTTTTTCAACGAAACCGGGGGTATTGCTCAGTTACCAACCAACTTTCAGACGAAAAAAAGGGCCTGACTCCGTCAGACCCTGTGAAAGCACTATGCACTCAATATGGAAGCAAGGCGCTCCAGGCACCCAATCAGGAAACTTTGGGCGAGCGCAGGCGCGTCCAGACGGCGCCAACCGGGCCGCCAATAGCGTAGAGCAGTGCCACCGCGAGCAAACCGATGGGCAAATCGTACATGACGATGCCGAAGATCAGGACTATCGGCAGCATGACAACGAAGGGCACACGGCTGCGATCCAGCTCCTTGAAGCTGTAGTACTTCACATTGCTGACCATCAGGAAGCCTGAGCAGACGGTGATGAGCGCGACAATGATGGGCAGGCCTGGGACGGTATCGAGCAGGCGGTTATCTACCCCTACCCAGACCGTGGCGGCGACGATGGCGGCTGCCAGCGGACTGGCGAGGCCGGTGAAGTAGCGATTGTCAGCCACTTCGAGCTGGACATTGAAGCGCGCCAGGCGGAAAGCCGCAGCAACGCAGTAAATGAAGGCGCAGATCCAGCCGAACTTGCCGAGCGACTGCAAGGCCCAGCTGAACGCGACCAGGGCCGGGGCGACGCCAAACGACACCATGTCGGACAGGGAGTCAAATTCGGCACCGAATGCGCTCTGGGTATTGGTCATGCGCGCTACACGACCATCCATGCCGTCGAACAGGGCCGCGACGAAGATGGCCATGGCGGCGGATTCGAAGTGGCCGCCCATGGCGTGAATGATGGCGTAGAAGCCGGAGAACAGAGCCGCCGTGGTGAACAGGTTGGGCAAGAGGTAGATGCCGCGATGGCGTGTCTTCTGACCGCTTTCGTGATGCTCGTCTTCGACAACCTCGAATGTGAGGCCGTCGTGGTCATCTGGATTTTGCGGGGCTTGCGACATGCAGTAAATCTCCTGAGTTTGGGGACATCATAATCACCGCGTGTGCAGGTTGCCAGCTTGGCGGGACAAACGGTAGAAATGAAAAACGCGGCCGAAGCCGCGTCTTTCAAGCGCCACACTTGCATGTGGTCAGAAATGATCCGGGGATCAGTTCTTGGTTTGGTCCACGAGCTTGTTCTTCATGATCCACGGCATCATGGCACGCAGCTGGCCACCGACGATTTCAATCGGGTGAGCGGCGTTGAGACGACGACGAGCCGTCATGGACGGGTAGTTGGTCTTGCCTTCGAGGATGAACATCTTGGCGTATTCGCCGGTCTGGATGCGCTTCAGGGCATTGCGCATGGCTTCACGCGACTGCTCGTTGATGACTTCCGGGCCAGTGACATACTCGCCGTATTCGGCGTTGTTCGAGATCGAGTAGTTCATGGTGGCGATGCCGCCTTCGTACATCAGATCAACGATCAGCTTGAGTTCGTGCAGGCACTCGAAGTAGGCCATTTCCGGCGCGTAGCCAGCTTCGGTCAGGGTTTCGAAGCCCATCTTCACGAGTTCAACGGCGCCGCCGCAGAGCACGGCCTGTTCGCCGAACAGATCTGTTTCGGTCTCTTCGCGGAAGTTGGTTTCGATCACGCCACCCTTGGTGCCGCCGTTGGCCGCTGCGTAGGACAGAGCGATCTGCTTGGCATTGCCGGAGACATCCTGATAAAGAGCGATCAGGGACGGTACGCCGCCACCCTTCAGGTACTCGGAGCGCACGGTGTGGCCTGGGCCCTTCGGAGCAACCATGATCACATCGAGGTCAGCACGCGGGATGACCTGGTTGTAGTGCACATTGAAGCCGTGAGCAAAAGCCAGGGTAGCGCCCTGCTTGATGTTCGGGGCGACATTGTTGTTGTACACATCAGGGATGTTTTCGTCTGGCAGCAGGATCATGACGACATCAGCGCCCTTCACGGCGGCATCAACTTCAGCAACCTTGATGCCGGCAGCTTCGACCTTGGACCAGGAGGCGCCGTTCTTGCGCAGACCAACGGTGACATCAACACCGGAGTCGGTCAGGTTCTGGGCGTGGGCATGGCCCTGCGAGCCGTAGCCGATGATGGCGACTTTCTTGCCACGGATGATGGAAAGGTCGGCGTCTTTGTCGTAATAAACTTGCATGATGTGTGCCTCTTTATTTGCAGGATTGATGTGCGGGTGGATGACTTTCGGGCGCATGACGCCATACAGAGCTATCCGGGACGCGCACATTACGACATCGCGTCTATTGCGTAAAATGATATATTTGCAACGCAATATGCCGATTAAAGGAACATTAAATGGATGCCCGCAACCTGCGCCTCTTCCTCGCCCTCGCCGACAACCTGCATTTCGGACGCACCAGCCGCGAGCAGCACATCAGCCCGTCGGCCCTCAGCCGCATTATCAAGCAGCTCGAAGACAGCGCTGGTGCGCCGCTATTTTTGCGCGACAACCGCTCGGTGACGCTGACACGCGAGGGCCGGCACTTTCGGGAATATGCCGCCGAGACACTTCGTGCCTGGGAGGCGCTGCGGCAGAATCTGCGCCAGGATCAGGACATCCTGCGTGGCGAACTTAGCTTGTATTGCTCGGTGACGGCCAGCTACAGCTTTCTCTATGACATCTTGAGCAGCTTCCGCACGGATCATCCGCATATTGAAATCAAGCTGCACACGGGCGACCCGGCGAAGGCAGTGGAACGGGTGCAGGAGGGTCGCGAGGATATTGCCATCGGGGCGCGGCCGGACAGCCTGCCGGCGGGCGTGGCATTTCAGCCTATCGCGCGATCGGATCTGCGCTTCATCGGGCCGTTGCATATGCTGCCGCTGAGTGATGAGCAAGTTCGGGAGCCCACGGCAGAAAGTTGGCGCGATGTGCCGATGATTTTGTCCGAGGAAGGTCTGGCGCGTACGCGTATCGAGCGCTGGTTGCGGCGGCATGGCATTCGGCCACGCATTTATGCGCAGGTCAGCGGCAACGAGGCCATCGTGAGCATGGTGAGTCTGGGGTTTGGCATTGGTGTGGTGCCGCAGATCGTGCTGGACAGCAGCCCGCTGGCGAGCCGCATACGGACTTATGAGATTGAGCCGCCGCTGGCGCCCTACGATATTGGTCTGTTTGCGCTGGAGAAGCGACTGAAGGAGCCGCTGGTGAGTGCGTTCTGGAATCGGCGGGTGGGATGAAGCTAACATGAAAAAGCCCGCATGCGCGGGCTCTCTCACGAATCATCCAAACAGATGCTTCAGATGCTAAGCACCTTCTCGCCACGCGCGATACCAGACACGCCGGTACGCACGACTTCCAGAATCGAAGTTTCCGACAGCGCTTCGATGAAAGCGTCGAGCTTGTCGCTGGGGCCGGTGAGCTGGATCGTGTAGACGCTCGGTGTGACATCCACGATGTGGCCACGGAAGATGTCTGCCGTGCGCTTGATCTCAGCGCGTGCGGCACCAACAGCCTTGACCTTGATCAGCATGAGCTCGCGCTCGATGTGCTGGCCTTCGCTGAGATCAACCACCTTGACCACTTCGATCAGCTTGTTGAGCTGCTTGGTGATCTGCTCGATCTTGTGTTCATCGCCGGAGGTGGTCAGCGTGATGCGCGACAGGGTCGGGTCATCCGTTGGCGCTACCGTGAGCGATTCGATGTTGTAGTTGCGTTGCGAAAACAGGCCGACGACGCGCGACAACGCGCCGGGTTCGTTTTCCAGCAGCAGGGAAATGATACGACGCATGATCAGGTACGCTCCGTCTTGCTCAGCAACATGTCACGCATGGAACCCTTGGCGATGTGCATCGGGTAAACATGCTCGGAAGGATCGACATAGATGTCGAGGAAGACCAGGCGATCGGTCATGGCAAAAGCTTCGCGCATCTTACTTTCGAGCTGGTCCGGGTCGGTGATTTTCATGCCGACATGGCCATAAGCTTCAACCAGCTTGACGAAATCGGGCAGCGAATCCATGTAGGAGTTCGAGTGACGACCTTCGTACTGCATGTCTTGCCATTGCTTGACCATGCCCAGCGAGCGGTTGTTGATGTTGATGATCTTCACCGGCAAGCCGTATTGCAGGCAGGTCGACAGCTCCTGGATATTCATCTGGATCGAGGCTTCGCCGGTGACGCAGGCCACGGTCGCATCCGGGAAGGCGAACTTGACGCCCATCGCGGCAGGCAAGCCGAAGCCCATGGTGCCGAGGCCGCCCGAGTTGATCCACTGACGCGGACGGTCGTACTTGTAGTACAGGGCCGCGAACATCTGGTGCTGACCGACATCGGAGGTCACATAGGCCTTGCCGTCGGTGACCTTGTAGAGCATCTCCACGACTTGCTGCGGCTTCATTTCGCCGGGCTGAGCCGGTTCATAGCGCAGGCCGTGACGGGTGCGCCACTGGTTGATCTGTTCCCACCAGACTTTCAGCGCTTCCGCGTCGGGCTTGATCTCGGTTTCGGCCTTGATCTGCGCGAGCATGTCGGTCAGTACGGGCTCGACGGCACCGACGATGGGGATGTCCACGCGCACGGTCTTGGAAATCGCGGCCGGGTCGATGTCGATATGGATGATCTTGGCGTTCGGGCAGAACTTGGCGGTGTTGTTGGTGACACGGTCATCGAAACGCGCACCGACGGCCAGGATGACATCGCTGTGATGCATGGCCATGTTGGCTTCGTAAGTGCCGTGCATGCCGAGCATGCCGATGAACTGCGGGTCGCTGCCGGGATAAGCGCCGAGGCCCATCAGC
>CALEYY010000147.1 GCA_937928295.1 uncultured Moraxellaceae bacterium | reverse complement strand
CGTTGAAAAACACCCGCCATGTCATTGCCGTGGCCCCGGTGGTGCAGTCCAACGCGCAGGTGATTTATGGCACGCAGAACTGGAACACCACCATCATCGGCAGCAACGCCGACTACTTCGGCCTGCGCGACTGGGTGGTGAAATCAGGCTATGCCTTCGACACGCCGGAGCTGCAGTCGGCTGCTCAGGTCGCGCTCATCGGCAAGCAAGTCGCCTCCAACCTGTTCGGCGACAACGATCCCATCGGCGAGACGCTGCGCATTCGCAATGTGCCGTTTCAGGTCATCGGCGTGCTCGGCAGCAAAGGCCAGAGTCTCGATGGCCGCGACCAGGACGACACCGTTGTCATCCCCATCACCACCGCGCAGCGCAAGCTCTCTGGCAATCGCTTCCGCACTTCCGTGCGCCTGATCATGGTGCAGGCCGAGAGCGAAGCCGTGATGCCGCAGGTCGAGCAGGACTTGCGCGACCAGCTGCGCCAACGGCATCGCCTGAGCGCCGATGCCGATGACGATTTCACGCTGCAAAACCTCACCGCCATCGCCAAGACGGCGGCCGAGACCACTGCCATCCTGTCGTTGCTGCTCGGTGCCATTGCCGGCATTTCGCTGCTGGTCGGCGGCATCGGCATCATGAACATCATGCTGGTGTCGGTCACCGAGCGCACCCGCGAGATCGGCATCCGCATGGCCATCGGCGCACGGCCGAATGCCATCCGCATGCAGTTCCTGCTAGAGGCGATTCTGATCTCGCTGGTGGGATGCTTCATCGGTGTTGGCGTCGGCATTGCCGGTGCTTACGCGGCCGCCATGGCCTTTGATCTGCTGGTGATTGTCACGCTCAGCTCGATGCTGCTGGCGTTCGGCGTGGCCGCTGCGATTGGCGTGTTCTTCGGGTTCTATCCGGCCAATCGCGCGGCCAAGCTGAAGCCGATTGATGCGTTGCGGTATCAGTGATGCGGCGTTGGCATGACGAGCATTAGCGCAGTGAATCGCGCGTCAGCCCCAGCCACTCATGCAACGCGCGACGGCTGTTGGTCAGCGAATCGCTCTGCGGCGTCCAGCGCTCGATGACGCTGTAATTGCCCGTGCCCGGCGTGAACTCCGTGGGCGCCGCCAGCACGGTAAAACCGGCACGCTCGAAGTCCTTCACCGCACGCGGCAAATGGCTGGCATGACTGACCAGCACAATCTGGCGGATGCCTAGCGGCTGCAGGATAGCCGCGCTGAACTCAGCATTCTCGGCAGTGGTTTTCGATGCCGGCTCCAGCCAGCGCACCGGTACGCCAAAATCCTCGCGCAGGCTCTCCGCCATCAGCTCTGCCTCCGGGCGCTGCCCGCTCAGCGGCATCCCGCCCGTAACCAAAATCGGCAACCCGGACGCCCGCTGAATGCGCGCGGCATAGCGCAGCCGCGTCAGCACATTCGGGCTGGACACATCCAGCCCGGCGAACTCCGGTGCCCGTGGCGTGCGGCCGCCACCGAGCACGACTATCGCGCCATAGCCCGCCGTGTGCAGCTGCGTCAGATCATTCAGCAAAGGCACGCGCGCCTCCAGCGGGCGCGATAGCCAATCGCTGCCGACCGGCGTGGCCAGCACATACAGCGATGAAATGGCCAGCACGGCAACGGCAGTGGCGCTGTAGCGACGGCCGCGCCAAGCCAGCGCCAGCGCGCAAATACCGAGCAGACATTGCAGGCCGGGCGGCAGCAGGAAGAGATGGATGAGTTGGGTCAGGATCATGGGAGGCGATTCTATAGTGCTTTTCGCGCTGATCGCGAATCGGCTACTATCTGAGCATCAGCAGAGGTCACACGCCATGTATGCAAAGTTGTCTCCCATGGTTTCCGAGTTTGAAACCGACGAGCAAGCGGCGAGCTATGACCGCTGGTTTCGAGAGCAAGTAGAAGCCGGATTGAACAGCACCAAGCCTCTGCTAACCCACGATCAAGCAATAGCTCGCATTGATGCACAACTCATCGAGCGAAGGATCGCCCGTGAAAAAAGTTCGCTGGATTGACGAAGCATCCACTGACTTGGTGGAAATCATTGATTACATCGAACAGCGCAACCCCGTGGCTGCTGCCACTCTGCATCGTGAAGTTCTACACGCTGTAGAAAGCCTGCCTTCTGCTCCTTTCCTGTTTCGCGCCGGACGCATCCCGGACACTCGCGAATGCATCGTGCATCCTAACTATCTGATTGTTTACAAGGTACATATTAGAACGATTGATGTGATCCGTGTCTTGCACGCCAGGCAGGCGTTTCCCAGCGAATAGTGGCGAGCTAAAATTCGTAAGCCGGGTCGATGCACCCTCCTTCGCTTGACCGCTAACCATCGCACTCACAACTTCTCTATACTTGCCTCCTCTCGCCAGCTGCCCCACAGATTGTCTGCCCACGGCCCCTGGCAACACAAAAGACTCGAGCACCATGCAAGAACAGTATCTCCCCAGCACCGTCGAAGCCGCCGCCCAGACCGAGTGGAACCGCGCCGACGCTTTCCGCGCCGATGACACCAGCAGCAAGCCGCGCTACTACTGCCTGTCCATGTTCCCCTACCCCAGCGGCAAGCTGCACATGGGGCATGTGCGCAACTACACCATCAACGACATGCTGGCGCGCCAGCTGCGCATGAAGGGCAGCAACGTGCTCATGCCCATGGGCTGGGACGCCTTCGGCCTGCCGGCCGAAAACGCCGCGCTCAAGAACAAGGTGCCGCCCGAGAAGTGGACGCGCGAGAACATCGCCCACATGAAGGGCCAGATGCAGGCCATGGGCCTGGCCATCGACTGGA
>CALEYY010000146.1 GCA_937928295.1 uncultured Moraxellaceae bacterium | reverse complement strand
TGCGCCAGCAAGGGCATCAGCGCCAACAGTGGAATCACCGCCAAATCTTGAAATAGCAGGATGGCAAACGCCTGCCGGCCGTGGCGCGCACTAAGCTGATTTTTCTCGGCCAGCAACTGCAGGGCAAACGCGGTAGACGACATCGCCAGGCCGGCACCGGCAATCAGGCTGACTTGCGGGCTTTCTCCCCAGAGCCACAAGATACCGCCCAGCAAGGCTGTTGTGACCACCACTTGCAGGCCGCCCAGCCCGAAGACCGAGCGCCGCAGTACCCAGAGTCGGCTGGGCTCCAACTCCAGACCGATCAGAAACAGCAGCATCGCCACACCATATTCGGCAATTTCGACCACGCCGGTGGTGTTTTCAATCAGCCCGGACACATGCGGGCCGATGATGATGCCGGCCAGCAGGTAGCCGATGACGGCAGGCAGGCCGCTGCGTTTGGCCAGCGGCACCACGATCAGGGCGATGCCGAGCAGGTAAGCGATGGGTTCAATGCCGTGCATGATGTCGTGTTTCTCCTCTTAAGGCGTTTGTATCACAGCGCTGTGCATAACGGATGAGCGGCGGCGCAACTTGACGATGGTCTGAGCGCCTAAGCGCGCTGACTGACGCTATAATGCGCAGGAAAATTCCCATCCTGTGACCGAGGCCTAGACATGAGCTACAACCAGATTCCTGCCGGCAAAGATGTTCCCAACGATATTTATGTGGTGATCGAAATTCCGGCCAACCACGCGCCGATCAAGTACGAAATCGACAAGGATGCCGATGCGCTCTTTGTTGACCGCTTTGTCGGTACGGCCATGTTTTATCCGGCCAACTACGGCTACATCCCGAACACCCTGTCGGAAGATGGCGATGCGCTCGATGTGCTCGTGGTCACGCCGTATCCGGTGGTGCCGGGTGCCGTGATTCGCTGCCGCCCGGTCGGCAAGCTGAAAATGGAAGATGAAGCCGGCATCGATGCCAAGCTCATTGCCGTACCGCACGACAAGCTCACGCCGCTGTACAAGCATGTGAAGGAATACACCGACCTGCCAGAGCTGCTGCTCAAGCAGATCGAGCACTTCTTTGCGCACTACAAGGATCTGGAACCGGGCAAGTGGGTCAAGATCACCGGTTGGGAAGGCTCTGAAGTGGCAAAGCAAGAGATTCTCAAGTCCATCGAAGCTGCCAAGTAAGTCGTTGGCGGGAAACGGAATTTTCTGATTTCCCGCCCGCTTTTTTCGGTGCAATGCCGAAAAAGTGAACGATGAGTCACAAATAGTTTAAGCGCTTTGTTTTATTGTCTGACAATTTATTGCCTGCCTTTTGATCTCCCTCCCTAAGATGCGTTCCAAGGATGCAGACATCAACGACGCCGTCGCTGAGTGCATTCAAGATTTTCCAACCTCGTTAAGGAGATGAAAAATGGGTGAACTCAAGAACCTCGTTGCTGACAACCAGGATATCGTTGTTCGTGTAAAGGCTGCTGGCCGTCAGGCCGCCATGGCCGGTCTGGGTCTGGTTGAAGTGCTGAAGGCTGAAGGCGAGAAGCTGCAAGCCGTTGACTTCAACGCCAAGGCTGAAGAACTGAAGGCCAAGGCTCTGGAACTCAAGACCAAGCTGCAAGCTGTTGATGTTAAAGCTGAAGTGGAAGGCCTCAAGGCCCTCGACCTGAACGCCAAGGCAGAAGAGCTGAAGGCTCTGGCTCTGGAACTGAAGGGCAAGGTTCTGGCTGTAGACGCCAAGGCCGAAGTTGAAAAGCTGCTGGCTGAAGTGCAGAAGCTGTTTGCTGAACTGGTCGCCAAGGGCGAACAGCGCGCCGCCTAATTCAGGCCGCGCCGATCGCCCCGCTGAGGGGCGATCAACCCCGCGTTCGCTGAACGCAGATGCACGCAATACCCTGATTCATGTAAGACCCTCTTGGGGCGGCGCTAGCCGCCCTTTTTTTTGCCTGCGATTCGCTGGACGCTTAGTCGTCAGGCCGCGTGACTGCCCTCAAACCTCGCCGATGATCGCGCGAATGCCAGCTTGTGTGTCCGGCGTCAGGCTTGCCCATTGCGCCTGCAGCATGCGCAATGACTTGGCGGGATACTTCTGTGCCGGTTGCGTGAAGTCTGTGCCGCCCAGGCTTACGGTGAATGGCGTGCCATCGCCGCTGGCGAGCGCCGTCGCATTGGCGTGGGCCCACGGCAGGTAATGCGTGCTCAGCTCATGTTCCAGCACTGGGCGTAGCGTCGCGCTCAGGCTGTCCCACGATTCGCTTTGGCCGGTGCCCAGGCCTTCGGGGTTCATGCAGCGCTGCGCCCAGGCAGAGAGTGCGCTGAAGGGGCGCAGCAGTGTGCTCGGCGTGGGGTCGGAGTAGAGCTCGTAATAGAGACTGCCGAGGCCTAGGTCGGCGACGCTGAGCTGGTCGCCAAACAGGAATGGACGGGTCTGCAGGTGCGTGTTCAGGCGCGTTGCGCCTTCCAGCAGATAGCGTTCGATCAGCGGCGCATTGGCATCGCTGCAGCCGAGTGGCTCGCGGCGGGTCATCAGATGCGCGCCGATCATCTCGGCAAATTTGCTGGGGTCGGTGCCGGGGTCAACGCTGGCGGTGGCGATGCGTAGGCTGGCCTCGCGGCGGTCGGCTTCGTAGTTCCAGCGATAATGAAACATGGGCTTGATCAGCCATTCATCGGCGGCTTCTTCGAGAGCGTCCGAGAGGAAATTTAGCAGCGGATCAGTCAGGTGGATGCTGGGGGTCGGGTGCTCGGTTTCGAGGAAGCTCAGCATCGGCGTGGAGTCTTGCATCGCACCTGTTGGCGTGACCAATAGCGGTATTAGCGGGACTTTGGCGTGTTCGCGGAAGGCGGATTCGTTGGCGCGTGAGCGCAGCAGCCATTCAAACGGCACTTGCTTGAAGCGCAGCAGAGCGCGAACTTTGACGGAATAAGGCGATACTTCCATGCCGAACAAACGATACATACGCATTTCTCGCTAAGGGATGACTCGTGGGTCGAGACTATTGGGTTTGCGGGTGCGATGGAATAGGCTTCGGGTGCAGCTCATCAATAACAATAAATGTGCAGCTTTCATGCTCAAAACAAGGACAGACCGAATGAAGCTCATCACTGCCGCCGCGATGGCAACCGCACTGATTGCCGGCACTGCGCAGGCGCAGTCGTTCTGTGTGTATGACCCGACCGGAGCGCAGGGGCCGAGCTATGCCTTTGCCAAGGACTATGCGCTGGCAGCGAAAGCCTGGGGTGTCAATCTGGTGCTGAAGGCGTATACCGATGAGCGCGTGGCGTCGGAGGATTTCAAGGCCGGACAGTGTGACGGTATCGCCATCACCGGCTTGCGTGGGCGGCAGTACAACGCCTATGTCGGCAGCATTGATTCGATAGGCTCGGTGCCGTCTTACCGGCATCTGAGAACGGTGTTGCAGGTACTGGCTAGCCCGCAGAGTGAGGCCAATATGAAGAAGGGTGCCTATGAGGTGGTGGGCATTTCTCCGCTGGGCGCGGCCTATGTTTTTGTGCGGGATCGCAGCATCAACTCCATCGAGAAAGCGGCCGGCAAGAAGATCGCCGTGCTCGACTTTGACAAGTCGCAGGCCAAGCTCGTGCAGCAGCTCGGCGCGCAGCCGGTATCGTCGGATATCACCAATTTCACCACCAAGTTCAACAATGGCCAGGTCGATATCGTGGCCGCACCGGGCATCGCCTTCAAGCCCTTCGAGATGTACAAGGGGCTGGGTACGACCGGCGCGATTTACCGCTTCCCGCTGATTCAGCTTACGGCCCACATGATTGTGCGCAGCGAGAAGTTCCCGGTCGGGTTTGGTCAGCAGTCACGCGCGTTTGTGCTGACTCAGCTGGATCGCGCCGATGCCACCATCAAGCAAGCGGAGGATGGCATTCCGGCGAAATACTGGCTGGATCTGACGGATGCCGACAAGGGGAAGTACACGGTGATGATGCGGGAGGCCCGTATTCAGCTCACCAAGGATGGCGTCTACGATCCGAAGATGATGAGTCTGCTGAAAAAAGTACGCTGCAAGATCGAGCCGGGTGCTGCCGAGTGTGCCGACAGCATCGAGTAAGCGCTTTTAAGCAGGGCTTAGTTGCTGCCTGCCGCCACGCGTGCGGCGGCACGATTTTCGCGTTGCTCTTTGCGCCATTGCCAGGGCGGCATGCGCTCTGATTCTGGCAGCGCCCACAGGCCTTTGCGCTGGCGGCGAGCCTCGGCCTCTAGCGGCAGCAGGTCGGTGCGCTTCAAATAGTCGCGATAAACCCACGCCGCCCCGCGCCGCACCAGCTCGGCGTTCACATCCAGGTCATCCACCACGACACGGCCGACCACGCGACCATAGCGGTCGGTGTCGATTACACTGACTTGCGCGCTGTGATTGAAGGCCAGGCTGGCAAGCTCTTGTTTGGCTTTTTGGCCATAAGGCTGCTTTTTCTCTGGGGTATCGATTTCGGCAAGACGAACCTTCACGCGCTCCTTGTCGGCGGTGAGCAGGGTCAGCGTGTCGCCATCGGCAATCGAGATGACATAGCCATTGATTTGCGCGTCAGCGCGGGCATGGAGAGCGGGGGCGACGCCAAGGGTCAGCATCAGGAAAAACAGGCGATACATGCAGCATGCTCCAGAACGCAAAAGGCCAGCACGAGGCTGACCTTTTTTGCGGCATCCCGACCAGATGGCGGGATTTTGAAGATGGTGGCTACGGCTGGACTTGAACCTGCGACCCCAGCATTATGAGTGCTGTGCTCTAACCGACTGAGCTACGTAGCCAAGAGGTCGCGAATCTTAGATTTCGAGTCGCGACCTGTCAAGGTTTTCAGGGCACCTGTTCACAGTTCACCCCATTAACGCTGCATTCCGCATGCAAACTGCGCGTAGTGGCAGCAAAACAGCACATGAGTCCGACGCGCCGAGCCGCGTTGCCTTGGTAGCTTCAGCAAGACAAGCCCATACTGCTACGGTCATTGCTCATGTCTATCTCGGATTTGCAAAATCAAACCGCTATTCAGGATGCGGATCATCCGCAGATGCCTCGTGACGAGGCTGGCTCCAGCGAGGTATTGCCTTGGCTGGTGGCGGGGGCGGCGACCGCGTTAACGGCGTGCGGCGGCTCATCTGACCCCTCGGCAGACGCTTTGGCTGAGGCGCGTGTTCAGCCTGTGACCGACCAGGCGGCGTCCCGCTTTCTGTCTCAGGCGGCTTGGGGCGGCAATGATGCGGCCATCGCGGAGGTGCGTGCCTTGGGCTATGAGGGCTGGCTGACGCGGCAGTTCGCGACGCTCGGCTCGCAGTCGCACTTTGACTGGATGGTGGCCAAGGGGTTTAACCGAGAAGACCTGATTTTCCTCACTTCTTTCGGGCTTGATTTCTCCATATGGCGCAAGCTCATGAGTTCGCCGGATGCCCTGCGGCAACGGCTGGTGCTCGCGTGGTCAGAAATTCTGGTGGTGTCGATGACGGGGCTGCAGCTGCCCTACAACGGGTTTGTCGGCGCTGCGTATGTCGATGTGCTGGACAAGCACTGCTTTGGCAATTTCCGCGATTTACTGGAGGCGGTGACGCTATCCCCAGCCATGGGTATCTACCTCAGCATGTTGGGCAATCAAGGCGAAGATCCGGTCACTGGGCGCATGCCTGATGAGAATTATGCGCGCGAGGTCATGCAGCTGTTCACCATCGGCCTGTACCAGCTGAATGCGGATGGCAGCCCTCGGCTGAACGCCCAAGGCAAACCCGTGGAGACTTTCGATCAGGCATCCGTGATGGGTCTGGCCAAGGTGTTTACGGGCTGGGAGATGGCGCCCCTGAGCGGCGGCGTTGAGGTTGCTCGCACGGCGATGGTGTTCAATCCGGCCACCCATTCACGCTCCAGCAAATCCTTTCTGGGCGTGACGGTGCCTGCAGCCACGCCCGGCCCCAAGGCGTTGAAAATTGCGTTGGATACCTTGTTTAAGCATGCCAATGTGGGGCCGTTCATTGCGCGCCAGCTCATCCAACGCCTGGTCACGAGTAACCCCAGTGCGGCCTATGTGCGCCGTGTCGCGGCGGCATTCAACAATAATGGCCGGGGTGTGCGTGGCGATCTGAAGGCCGTGATCAAGGCTGTTCTGCTGGATAGCGATGCGCGCTCCACCGTCGTGTCATCCACGCAGGGCAAGTTGCGCGAACCCATGGTGCGGCTGGTGCAATGGGCCCGAACATTTTCCGTGACAGCCAGCAAGGACTCCTGGGGGCTGGGCGACACCAGTGATCCTGCCACGCGCCTGGCGCAAAGCCCCTTGCATTCGCGATCGGTATTCAATTTTTTCCGCCCGAACTTCAAGCCGGCAAATGCCATTCTGCCCCAGCAGGGGCTGGTTGCGCCGGAGATGCAGATTACCAATGAGGCTAGCGTCACCTCCTATTTGAATGTCATGCAGTATGTCATTAGCGAGGGGGCCGATGATGTGCGCCCGGATTACAGCCGTGAGTTGGCGCTGGCCGATACCGTGCCGCAGCTTGTCAGCCGGTGCAATTTGCTGCTGGCCGCCGGGCAGCTGAGCCCCGCCACCGTGAGTGTGATCGCCACTGCCGTTGCCTCCATGCCGGCCTCAAATGAGGCTGAGAGGAAAAGTCGCGTCTGTGCCGCTGTGTTCATGACCATGGCAGCGCCCGAATATCTGGTCTTGAAATAAGGAGCCTGACATGAAAAAAATGCATGAGTTGAGTCGGCGCGAGTTTCTCAAACGCAGTTCTGTGGGTGCGCTGGGGGCATCGGTTCCCTGGACGCTAAGCCTGGCGGCCGTTGGTGAGGCGGCTGCGGCAAGCAGTACGGATTACAAGGCGCTGGTCTGCGTGTTTCTCGATGGCGGCAATGATCAGAGCAATACCCTGATTCCCTATGATCTGACCAGCTACAACAGCTATGCCGGTATTCGCCAAGGGCTTGCACGCCCACGCGACTTGCTGATTCCGCTGGAGTCGCGCGTGGCACTGCCGGATGCGCGCCAGATGGCCTTGGCGCCTGAGCTGGCGCCGCTCAAGCCCTTGTTCGATGAGGGCTCGCTGGGCATATTGTTGAATGTGGGAACGCTGGTGGTGCCGGCCACCAAATCACAAGTGCTTGCCAGAAATATTCCCTTGCCGAGCTCGCTGTTTTCACACATCGATCAACAGATCGCCTGGCAGGCTTCATCGCCACAAGGGGCCGACTCGGGGTGGGGCGGCCGCATGACGGATCTCATGCTGAGCGGTAACGGCGGCAGTGCTTTCAGCTGTGTGTCCGTGACGGGCAACTCGGTCTTTCTGAATGGCAAGATGGTGGCGCAGTGCCAGGTCACGCCCGATGGCGCGCTCCCGCTGTGGGCGACGCGCTGGCCGCTGTACGGTTCGCAAGCCTGCAGCCGGGCCGTGGAGCAGTTGATCTCGGCCAATTACACGCATGTGCTGGAGAATGCGCACAGCACGGTCATGCGCCGCGCGATCGATGCCAATGCGCTGCTGCTGGAGGACGGCCTGGCGCCGCTGCACCCGTCGAGCAAGCTCAACACCGACCTCGGCTTCCTGCAGCACCTGCGCCGCCTGGGCCATGCCGCGGCCGAGCG